>JAQBAU010000184.1:0-7049 GCA_032126655.1 Desulfobacterales bacterium | reverse complement strand
GCCTTTCCCGTAGCTCGCCACCCTTAAAATGGGCAATTTCTGCATGGATATCGCGAGTTTTTCCAGGTTCAATGTTACCACCTGAAATTATTGCTAAAAAACCAAGCTTTTGCCTTCTCTACCTTTCGCTTGTCAAATATTTGTCAGTTGCGGTACCACCCTGCCCGACCACTCTCTCTTTTCCCCCTTATAACCTATTGAAACCACATATAAACTAAGCGCGTCTTCTGAGCACAATTGGTATGTATTTTGCAGAATATGTTTTTGGATACCCGAATCACCACGGAACCAATTATGAGTTACACAATCAGTACCAAAATGGGCCAGTACATAAAGGAGGGGATGACGGTGCCCAAAACAGAAAATGTCACCAGCCGACGGACAATTGTGAGCCAAGCCGCAAATGGCACAAAGGCAGCCCTATGGTGGCTCAGGCATTATGAGTTCATCACTCACTTTTGGACAGGTTTTAGTTGGGTCTGGGTGGTAGGTATGCTTCTGTTGCCTGTTGTAGGATACATGGATTTGCGTCTTGCGCTAAGCCTCATACTTCTCATTGGCGTGGTTGCAAATAGTGGAATTTATTTGAGTATTAGAACTCTGGCCAGCTATCTGAGGCAGCTGCGTGATGGTCCGGAGAAGGAAGAGGCCCACGAATTGATGACGGAGATCATCAAGAGAAGGATACAGCACGTAGGTTGACCCCGTTCTCTGTTCCGCATCAAGGATCACCGATTTCCTTGCCGCGTTTCGTCCGCAATAATACAGCCTTGTCTTTGTTCTAAGTTCTTGGCATCAAAACGCATATGGTCAGGTTGAGCCGGTTAGGCCGGCTCAACGACCTGAGTTGAGATGCCCGAATCCTCGCACCATTATTCGAGGCCCCTGATTCCCCTGCTGTTGGCCCTCATGACCGGAGTTGTCACGGGCCTATACCTGCCCAGTTCTTCCGGTATCTTTCCTGCCATTACCCTCGTCCTCCTCTTTTCCTTTCTCCTTTTCTGGAAGGGCAAAAGGACCTACTTACTTCCCCTCTTCTTCTTTGTGCTTGGCTATTGCAGTCTGCAAAGCTGGATCTCTCCGCGACTTCCCGCGAACCACATATCCCGTTTTATTGACGACAAACACTGGCACATCATTGGTACGATACGGGATGACCCGCAACGGCTCCCCGGGCAAATGCGTTTCACGCTGAATGCAGAATCCCTGACAAGGGAGGGCCTTTCTTACAAGACAAGGGGTGCCGTACAGATAACCATTTGGGAGCCCGCAGTGGACCTGTGCTTAGGGGACCGGGTAGCGTGTTTTGTACGGTTAAAAGAAATCCGAAACTTCAACAATCCTGGTGGGTTTGACTATTGTCGGTATCTGGCCTTTCAAGGCATAAGGGCCTCTGCATCCGTTTCTAAGAGGAGTCATGTCATCCGGTTGCACCCGTCGAAGGGTTGGTGGCTTGGTCACAGCATAGACCGCAGCAGACGGCGAGTTTCACGCCTGATCGAGCAGGCCGCTTCGAAGGAGCCCAGAGAAGTTCAGGGGATCATGAAGGCACTCCTTGTTGGGGACCGAAGCTATGTTTCTCCCAAGATGAGAGATGTCTTCAGCCGGATCGGAACGGCACACCTGCTGGCTATCTCAGGACTACACATCGGCATTGTGGCAAGCCTGGCCTTCTTCTGTTTTCGGTTCATCCTCTCACGGTCTGAACGGATCCTCCTGGCTGGGTGGTCCACTAAAGGGGCTGCTCTGCTAAGCCTGTTTCCGGTCGTCTTCTATGGCCTTCTGGCGGGGATGTCTCCTGCCACCCAACGTGCAGTGATCATGGTGGCCGTTTTTTTGGCGGCCCTTGTGTTTGAACAGGAACGAGACAGCCTCAACACTCTTGCCTTGGCGGCTCTTGTGGTCCTCATCATCAACCCAACTGCTTTATTTGCAATCTCTTTCCAACTTTCGTTCGGCGCCGTATTTGCGATCCTCCACGTGGTAGAGCACGTTGGTTTCGCCAGGGAACTCAGGCAGGGTCCGCGTACACTGTTCAAAAGGATAGCCTTTTTCTTGTTGATTTCCGCTGCTGCCATCCTGGGTACCGTCCCTATAACACTCTATTATTTCAATCAAATATCGCTAATCGGGATTTTGACCAACTGCTTCATGGTCCCGTTGATTGGCTTCATGGTCGTGCCATTGGGCCTGTTGGCCATCCTGCTCTTACCCCTCAGTGCTACGGTCGCCATGTGGGTCATGAAGGGGGGAGTGATCATCCTGGAATGTGGGCTGGGCTTGGCCATTTTCTTTTCAAAATGGCCATTTGCTGCCTTCAGAACCATTACCCCCACCCTGATCGAGATCGCCGTTTACTACGTTCTGGCGTGGACACTACTCAACCGGGGGCGAACCAACCGCACAAAGCTTATCCTCATTGGTCTTGCACTCGTTGTCATAGTAGATGTCAGCTATTGGGTTTGTCAGCGGTATGGCCGCAACGAGTTGAGAATGACCGCAATTGATATTGGGCAAGGGAGTTCGTCCCTAATGGAACTCCCGGGAGGCCCCTGCGTCTTGGTGGACGGTGGTGGGTTCTACAACAATCGTTTTGACGTTGGTTCTCGGATCATTGGACCGTTTCTGTGGAAGAGAAAGATTGCAACCGTGGATATCCTTGTCCTTTCTCACCCTGATCCTGACCATCTCAATGGGCTGTTGTTTATTGCCCGGCACTTTCATGTCCGAGAGGTGTGGATGAACCTGGAACCCGCAGACACCCAGCCCTACAGAGAGTTTCTGGACATCATCTCAAGAAAGGGTATTCGTGTGGTTGGCCCCCAAGACCTTCTCAGACCCAGGGTCATCAATGGCGTTCAATTTCAAGTGCTCCATCCTCCCGTGGGTTTCCTTGACCGGAAATCTCAGGAGATATGGCGCACGCCAAACAACAACTCTCTTGTCCTGAAGGTCTCATTTCAAGACATTTCATTCCTTCTCCCCGGGGACATTGAGGCGGAGGCAGAAAGGGAGCTTTCCGCCCTTGACTGCCGGACTCTCAAGTGCGACTTGCTTCTGGTTCCTCACCATGGAAGCAGGAGTTCAAGTACGCCCAGGTTCCTGGAATGCGTTGATCCTGACGTGGCGGTTGTATCATCGGGATGGAAGAACAGATTCGGATTTCCCCATCCGCAGGTCCTGAAACGTTATAAGGCTCTGGGGTGTCAAGTATTTCGCACGAGTCAACAGGGTGCCATCACCATCACCACAGACGGCAAGTCCCTGATGGTGAAGCCGTTTCTTTTGTGATTGCGCTGGGATTTTGAAGTGGGGGGTGGTGGGATGAATTCTAGTGGGCTCCAATCAAGGTAATATCAGGAATTTGCAGAAAGGCGTCTTGAAAGAATGGCTAAATTGTTGTTGATGAACGCAAGGGTCAAGTCTAAAGTCGAAAAAGGAGAATACTGAAGTCACAGAGGGAAGCGACGATGAATACAAAAAACATACGCCACACTGTTTTCCTGGTTTTTCTTTTCACATTGTTCCTGATCAACGGATGCGAGGGAGATAATTCCTCTCAATTGGAACCCATTCGACGTATTGATCTTGATGGGCAAAAAAACTTCAGGGATCTGGGTGGTTACAACAATATTTACGGAGAATCCGTAAGATGGAGAATACTATTCAGATCCGGAGACTTTTATGCTTTGACCGATGCCGACCTTTTGATTGTCAACAACCTTGATCTGCAATTAGTGATCGACTTCCGTTCCGAAGAGGAAATTGATGCGCGTCCCGACAGATTATCTGCCGGCGTTAAAGCCCTGCATGATCCCATCACCATTGAAGGCTTCGAGGAATTATTGTTTTATGCCCTGGAAACAGGGGATACTTCAGGATTGACAGTGAGTAACATTGCGAACTTATATGAAAATATTTATACAGATAATATTGAACAGTTCAAAGTGATGCTTTCCGAAGTGATAAATGATGAAAACCGACCTGTGCTTATTCACTGCAGGGGTGGGGCAGACAGAACGGGTTTTGGTGCGGCGCTGATTTTAGCCTCGCTTCAGATACCCGATGAAATCATTTTTGAAGACTACCTTTTGAGCAACGAATATATGAAAGACAGCACGGAAGAGAGTCTCGATTACTTCAGGAATACTATTGAACAAAACACAGGAAACACACCCACAGAAGAAGATATGGAAAGAATTAGAAACCTGTTTCAGGTTAGACAAGCATATATGGAGGCCGCATTCCAAAATGTTGTTGATAAATATGAAACCTTTGAAGAATATATTGTCGACGGGCTGGAAATATCGGAATATGAGATTGAAGAGTTTAGGAGCCGCGCTCTTGTTCCTTTGTATTACGGGCACGATTTCTAGCCGAGATCGTCGACTCAAAACCTTTGTTTACTGCTATATATCTTCAGTCACGGGGATTTAATTTAGGTTGTGATATCAAATAAATGGCTTCTAGTAGGCTCCAATCAACCGGGCTATCACAATTCGCAAGATTTCTGACGTGCCCTCGCCTATCTCCAGGAGTTTCTGATCACGGTAGAAGCGTTCCACGTCGTATTCTTTCATCAGGCCATAGCCTCCGTGAAGCTGTACCGCATGATTGGCCACCCGGCCCATGACTTCCGAACAGTAGAGTTTTGCCATGGCAGCCTCTTTGGTGAAGGGCCTGTTTTGGTCTCTGAGCCAGCAAGCTCTGTAGAGAAGGAGCCGGGCGGACTCGATCTCCATGGCCATGTCGGCTAGTTTGAAGGCGTTGGCCTGAAAGGCAGATATGGACCGTCCAAACTGGACCCGCTCTTTGGCATATTTCATGGCCATGTCGTAGCAACCCTGGGCGCCTCCCAAACCCATGGCGCCAATGCTGAGGCGTCCGCCATCTAAAGTGGTCAACATCTGATGAAAGCCTTTTCCGCGTTCTCCGAGAAGATTTTCCTTGGGGACACGACAGTCTTCAAAATACAAAGTGCTGGTATTTGATGCTCTCCACATCATTTTTCCGTGCATGGGCTGTGTTGCATACCCCGGCGTTCCGGATTCGACCAGAAAGCAGCTGAGTTCATTTCGGCCATCATCTCGTTTACCGGTCACGGCCAGGACGGTCACTCCGCCCGAGATGTCCGTAGAAGTATTCGTGATGAAGATCTTGCTTCCGTTCATAACCCAAGTGTCGCCGTCCAGAACTGCATGTGTATGGCAATCTGCGGCATCGGATCCGGCATTCGGTTCTGTCAGGCCAAAGCCCCATAGCATCTCTCCGGAGCAAAGCCGCGGAAGATATTTGCTCTTCTGCTCCTCAGTCCCGAAGTAGTAAATCGGACCGATGCCAAGGGAATTGGCCGCAGCAACTGTAGCAGCCTGGGAGGCGTCCGTCCTTGCCAACTCCTCAACGGCTATGATATAAGACAGATAGTCAAGTTCCTGACCTCCGTATTGCTCAGACACAAACGCCCCAAAGAGTCCCAATTCGCCCATGGCCCTGGTCAAGTCATATGAGAATGTTTCGGTTTCGTCGAGCGTTTGAGCAACGGGCTTGATCTCTTTTTCGGCAAAAGCGCGTACCGAATCCCGGAGAATCTTCTGTTCCATAGAGAGAGAAAAGTCCATCAGCGACCTCTTTCTGTGTCTATCGTGGCATCACATGCATTTGCCAGTTTGACTTTGGCCTTCTTGACATTGGGTTGATTCTGAGTTTATCTGTGTGCCTGCCATGCTCATTGCGAGGAGTATTATACCTCCCAGCGGTCAAATCATCGGGTAAGAATGCGAATTCCTGCGCTATCCGACTAAGTAACAGAATGAAAAAATGTCGTCAACTATACGCTGAATAGAGTCTAAAACATATGCGAGAATGACAAGAACATAGATATTAGAAGATATTTGAAGCAAATAGGAGTAAGAACGTAATAAAAGACTCTCATTGGCGCTAATATAGTCTGGCTTGGCCTTGAAGGACTTGCTATTGAGTTTGGTTGATATTAGATAAATACGTTTCTACAGTTGGCCCAAGTACACGAACACGGTTTTTTCACTAAAGATCGTCTTCGCCTTTTGACGATCTTGTTTTTTCTGGCTTCGTGTGGCCAGCGTAGCTCAGTTGGTAGAGCAGCTGATTTGTAATCAGCCGGTCGGGGGTTCGAGTCCCTTCGCTGGCTCCATGCTGACAAGACGGATGTTTCTACGGAGGGGTTCCCGAGCGGCCAAAGGGAACAGACTGTAAATCTGTCGGCGATGCCTTCGGAGGTTCGAATCCTCCCCCCTCCACCAAACCCCATAGCAAGTAGTGTGTAGGAGATCGCCAGATATCGGTTGGGCGTCGAGTGGACTACATGCACTTCCTGCATTCACCTTGCTGTGTTGTGCCAAGGAGCCGGAACCTCAACCAATAAGATCTTGCAGAACGAATGTAGGGCCTCGTTATTCGGCTTGATTTGCACGAAAGGTTCGCCTTCCGGAAGACAGACTAATTGACCAGGAGTGGGGGTATTAACAGCTGAAGCGCGGGAATAGCTCAGTTGGCTAGAGCGTCAGCCTTCCAAGCTGAGGGTCGCGGGTTCGAATCCCGTTTCCCGCTCCAGATTTCATCCTGTGCGGGTTGCCCACGTAGCTCAGGTGGTAGAGCGCTTCCTTGGTAAGGAAGAGGTTCACCGGTTCGAATCCGGTCGTGGGCTCCAGAAAAAGAACGTGTAAGAAACACCCAGGGGACTAAACCAAGAATAAGACTGGGAGGGTAGGACGATGGCGAAGAAGAAGTTTGAGCGGGTGAAGCCGCATGTGAACGTAGGTACGATTGGTCATATTGATCATGGGAAGACGACGTTAACGTCGGCGCTCACGAAGCATTTGGCGAGTAAGGGGATGGCTGCCTACGTACCGTTTGACCAGATAGACAAGGCCCCGGAGGAGAAGGAGCGTGGTATTACGATAGCGACTGCGCACGTGGAGTACGAGACAGCGAAGCGCCATTATGCGCACGTGGACTGTCCTGGTCATGCGGACTATATCAAGAACATGATCACGGGTGCGGCGCAGATGGAT
>JAQBAU010000183.1:0-4727 GCA_032126655.1 Desulfobacterales bacterium | reverse complement strand
TTGACTGCCCGCGGCATACCCATATTCTTTCGAACATGCTGGAACGACAAAATACAGTCCAAAAGGGCCGCTGCATTTGCATTGACCCGCAACTATAGAAATGTTGCCGTGCTGCACGATAAGAGTGATTACGGGCAGAGTCTTGCGGAAGACTTTGCAGCGCATATCAAGAGCAATGGGGGAAAGATCCTTGCGCTGGAGGGCATTACACGGGGGGACAAGGATTTTTCCCCGGTGTTGACAAAGATAAAGCCTCTGAAACCACAGCTTATATATTTCGGGGGAATGTCCGCAGAGGGTGTCCTGATTGCCCGCCAGATGAGGCGTGTAGGGATCGAAGCCGGCTTCATGAGCGATGACGGTTGCTACACGGTGAAAGATTTTATCGAGGCCGGGGGAAAAGCGAGCGTTGGATGCTATGTTACCTATGCCAAAGAACCCGACCCGGCATGGGTGAAGAAGTTTGAGTCAAAGCACGGGCCCAGACAGACGTTCTCACCTCAGGCCTATGATGCGGCCAACATCCTGATGATGGCCGTTGAAAAAGCGGCAAAAAAGCAGGCGAATGGGAGCCTTGTCATGGGGAAGAAAGCACTCAGAGATGCGGTGGCAGCGACTGAACATGAGGGGATTACCGGCAAGATCGCCTTTGACCCTAATGGTGACAGAACGGGGTCTGTGGTTGTTGTCTACGAGGTTGTGGAGGAGGACGGAAAGAGGTTTTTCAAGCAAATAGACTTCTAGGGGCATCTCAAACGGCTAACTAAGTGGACACGAATGAAAGTGCCTATAGTGCCTAAAGTGCGCTAAAGCCTGCCCTGGCGCGACATAGTCAGATCCACCAGCTAAGTCTATAGGTGTTACGTGCCCGGCCCAGCCTACCATGATACCAATCCAGGTCTGGGCCAGGGTGTCTAAAGTTCAAAAACGGGCCCAACGGGTTTACCCGCCATAGCCTTGGCGAAGGCGGGCTCAACCGGTCAACGAAACAGTCCTTTTCTTCCAAGCAAGGTGCTGCAGATCCCTGAGCCCTACGCCTTAAGCCTTTTTCCATCATGCACCTATTCGACCCGGCAATCATCATCGATCAAATCATCAACGGGCTGACCATCGGGGGGATCTATGCCCTGATCGCGCTCGGATATACGCTTGTCTATGGCATTCTCTTCATGATCAACTTTGCCCATGGAGAGATATACATGTTTGGCTCATTCGGTGGTTATGCAGCCCTGACCTATCTTGTGAACACCGGGTTTGCCCAGCGGCATGTGGTAATCTCCGTGATTGCTGCCTTTTTACTTGCGATGATCCTATCTGCTGCGCTTGGGGCCCTCCTGGAGAGAGCGGCCTATCGGCCGCTTCGTCAAGCTCCCAGACTTGCTCCCCTCATCAGCGCCATCGGAGCCTCCATTTTCCTTCAGAACGTCATGATGCTCATCATCAAAGCCCGCATGCAGGTGTATCCGGATGTCATACCCGAAGAGTTCATAGAGATCGGTGAGGTAAGGATCTCCTCTTTTCAGATATTCATCATCCTGAGCTCTGTCGTTCTTATGGTGGGCCTCTATTTTTTCATTCAGAAAAGCAAAACCGGCAAGGCAATGCGCGCTGTGGCCGAAAACAAAGAAGCCGCTGCCCTGATGGGGATCGACGTGAACAGGATTATTCTCATCACGTTTGTGATCGGTTCAACCCTTGCAGCCGCCGCCGGTGTCATGGTCGGGATGTATTACACCCAGATCAACCATATGATGGGTTTTCTTCCCGGAATAAAGGCATTTACTGCTGCCGTGCTGGGGGGCGTTGGAAATGTGGCCGGGGCCATGCTGGGTGGGTATCTTCTCGGCATCGTCGAGGCCCTTGGGGTTCTGGTCATGCCGTCGGAATACAAAGATGTGATTGCCTTCACTATTCTGGTCCTGGTCCTGATTTTTCGGCCCACGGGGATCTTTGGAGAGGTCGTGTCAGAAAGGCAGTAAGAGTACATGGATAAAATTCGCTCAATCGCACATCTCATGCCTGTCAAGGCCTATATTCTTGCTCTTCTCCTTGTCGTTTCGGTCCTGCCCCCAGTGGTGGGGAACTACTGGACTCAGGTTTTTGGGGATATAGGGATCTACATTATGCTCGGCATTGGCCTGAACGTGGTTGTCGGGTTTGCAGGACTCCTTGACCTGGGATATGTCGCCTTTTTTGCCATCGGTTCATACAGCTATGCCCTCCTGGCCTCCCCGCAGTTTGGTATCCACATACCGTTCTGGCTGATGCTCCCCGGATGCGTGGCCATCACTGCAGGAGGAGGGGCGCTATTGGGAATTCCCGTACTTCGGATGCGAGGGGATTATCTGGCCATCGTCACCCTGGGCTTTGGTGAGATCATCCGTATTGTCCTGAACAATCTGGATGCTGTGACCAACGGACCGAGGGGGCTGCTGAGGATAGATCCTCCCATGCTCGGAGATTTCACTGTGAACACCCCGGCCAGATGGTACTACCTCATCATGGCCGGGATCATCCTATCGGCCTTTGTAGCAGATCGACTGAACAATTCCCGCATAGGGAGAGCATGGATCGCCATGAGGGAGGATCAGGATGCGGCTGCGGCCATGGGGATCAACATCTTGAAGTACAAACTGCTCGCCTTTGTCATAGGCGCATCCTTTGCCGGTATTGGAGGCGCCATATTTGCTGCCAGACAGGGATCGATCTTCCCGGAGAATTTCTCGCTGATGGTCTCAATAAACGTTCTTTGTCTCATTATAATCGGGGGCATGGGGAGTATTCCAGGGGTTATCGTCGGAGCAGTCGTGCTGATAGGACTTCCCGAGGTGTTAAGAGGCGCACAGCAATACCGCATGCTTATTTTTGGCGGTTTACTCGTGGTCACCATGATCTTTCGGCCCACGGGTTTGATTCCTTCTGCCAGAAGAAAAATGGAATTTGAAAAATCTGAAAAGGCTCCACCCTAGAGAAATGAAAGCTTTGCTAAACATTGAATCGTTGACCAAGAACTTCGGCGGCCTTCGGGCTCTCGACGATGTTGATTTGAGCATTGAAGCTGGGATGATCGTAGGCCTTATTGGTCCAAACGGTGCCGGGAAAACCACGCTTTTCGACATTCTGACCGGCGTCTATTTGCCGGACGGCGGGGACATAATCTTCAGGGATAAAAGCATCAAGGGGCTCAAGAGCCACCAGATCACGACGCTGGGCATTGCCCGAACCTTTCAGAATATCCGTCTGTTTGACCATATGACCTCCCTTGAGAATATCCTGGTGGGGCGTCACTCCAGGCTGAGGAGGGGTGTGTGGGGAGCCATCATCAGAGACCGGCAGACCATGAAAGAAGAGAAGGAGGCATTTTTGAAAGCCGATGAACTGCTTTCTTTTGTCGGTCTTGAAGGACAAGCGGATGTTTTGGCAAAGAATCTACCCTACGGTGACCAGCGCAGACTGGAGATTGGGAGGGCGCTTGCCACCGAACCCTGGCTCTTGCTGCTCGATGAGCCCACCGCAGGTATGAATCCACAGGAAACATCGGCGCTTACCAGTCTTGTGGAGCGGATTCGATCAGAGATGGAGGTGACCGTCCTTCTCATTGAACACGACATGCGCGTGGTCATGGGAATCTCAGACAGGGTGACCGTGCTTGATTACGGTGTAAAGATCTCAGAGGGGAGCCCTGCTGTTGTACAAAAGGATCCAAAGGTTGTGGAGGCCTACCTGGGCCGCCTGGGGACCATGATGGCCCGCATGTCTGCGAAGAAAAGGGCTGAGGAACCGGAGACGACCGAGTGATGCGTGACTCACAGACGATCCTTCAAGTATCAGATGTGCACACTTACTACGGGAACATCCATGCCTTGAAGGGGCTATCGCTCACTGTGGGTAGAGGCGAAATAGTGACCCTCATAGGAAACAACGGCGCCGGGAAGACGAGCATGTTAAATACGATCTCAGGTCTGCTCAGGCCGAAGGAGGGGGAGATCACTTTTGAGGGTGAGCGGATTGATTGTCTTGCCCCTCATCGCATCGTCCGCATGGGGATTTCCCAGGTGCCTGAGGGGAGAAAAATATTTGCCCGTCTCACGGTCAAGGAAAACCTGGAGATGGGTGCCTTCACAAGAAGGAATGGCGCTAATATAAGCAAGGATATGCGAGCCGTATTCGAGCTCTTCCCCCGCCTGGAGGAGAGGCGTAGTCAGATTGCGGGAACTCTTTCCGGGGGCGAGCAGCAGATGTTGGCCATAGGGAGGGCCTTGATGACCCGCCCCCGTCTTCTCATCCTTGATGAGCCGTCCATGGGCCTTGCGCCTCTGCTGGTGGAGAGCATCTTCGATACCATAGTGAATATCAACACAGACGGGACAACCGTTTTGCTCGTAGAGCAAAACGCCATGGTGGCCCTTTCCATTGCAAACTATGGCTATGTGCTGGAAACAGGGAAAATCGTTCTGGAGGGAGACGGGGCTGCTTTGTTGGATGATCCTGAGGTGAGGAAGGCGTATCTGGGGGAATAAAAGCCGTCTCTGCCGAGACTTAGCTCAAAGCTGAAAGCTCAAAGCAAAAAAGGTTCACCGTTGTCCGTTTTGTTTTTGCTTAGACCACTGTTTGTCGCAACATCAATAATAGCCAAAACAGCCCACCAATGCAACCCTCGCCCGTCTTTCGTACTCTCGCAATTGTTGACAATAACATCACGAAGCGGTAAAACCAGAAAGGTATTC
>JAQBAU010000182.1:0-9308 GCA_032126655.1 Desulfobacterales bacterium | reverse complement strand
CTCCGTTTGCAGGACGTGGCCGAGTTCGCGGAGATTCTCTAAACGTTCCTTCATAAGGGGGAGTTCCCCTTTTCCTCCCAGAATCAGTGCCAGCTGGTCTATGGTTAGGCGGGACAAGTAGTCAGCCTTGGTAATTGGGACCCCTGACTCGGCGGCCTGCTTGAGAGCGACCGCAAGACCAAAATAGCCCGAGAGCTTGTCTGACTGATATTCGATTTCCCACCTGGCTCTTCCTGATGGGGCCCAGAAGCAAAAATTGATGGTATCCAAGACCAGGAGGTAGAACACTGTCTCTTCTTTGCTCCCACAGTAGTGATGAAAAGAGTCCCACTGCGGCACTTCAATATCATCGGCACCTATTTGCTCGGAAAAACCGACTAGAGCCTGTTGGTCTATCTCCACCAGTTGGCTCTTTCCGGCTACATGCTCAGCTGTTTCAAGGATTTCCCACATGGTGTGTATGCTGGTTATGCCGTGCTTCGGGGTCTGCCTACAAAGGCCTCAAAAAGGGGATGAGGAATAGATGAATCGTTTGAACAAAACGTTGGACTATTGAGTGGTGGGAAACACAGGGCAGGATATTCACTGTTCGAATAGCTTATGTCCCAGTTTCCTCTGGTCTTCATCCCAGCGCTCTATCAGATAGCCCTTTTCATTCTCGAATATCCTGTTGATACTCTCAAAATACTCCTCGCATTCTCTTATCTCCATGTGCGTTGTCTTATTCACAAAAGACAGAATGCGGGAGTGATAGAAGGGGATCATGGCTTGGATGATTTGCTCCAAGGCCATCTCGTTATTTCGATATGCGATGGCAAAACTGAACAGGACTCTGGCCCAGAGATCGCTCGGGTAGTAAAAGTCGTCAATGGCCACCTCCTTGGCCTTGCGAATCTCTGCTAATTCCGGTGCAGGGATGATCTTTTCCCACACATCACCGTATTCGTCAAAACCAGAGACAAAACTTCTATGGAGAGCATCCGTATCAATGTTTATGGGCGGCGGCTTATCATCCACACCCAGACCGAACCCAAAAATACTGCTTGGCCAGCTCTCAGTGGTGTCTTTCCATAAATACTCAAAATCGACCATCAAATCAAACAAGGTACTTACCACCTGGGTGAGCATAGGCCCCAGGTGTTTTGCGGGATCTTTGGCTCGGTGTATCTTTGGAGATCCCAGGAAGGTCTGGCATACTTTGAAACGTCGAGCAATGGCGATATTCGTCATCCAAATATCAATGCCAAAGTGAGCAATATTCTCATTCCAGAGTTTTTCCGACAAGAAGGCCCTTGCCATTCTTCCGGAAAAACCAAAATCTCCTCCTATTGGCTGCCTTACCCTAAGCCCAAAAAGCGTTCTCAGTAGAGGATAAGCAATATGATTTGTAATTGAACCATCGTATTTGTGACGAACATAGATCGGTGTAACATAATTGAAACCTGCCAGAATGGGTTCAGCAAGGTACTGAATCCACTGTGGGCGAATGCTTTTCAAATCTGCATCACCACCACCACGGCTTTAGCCTGAAGCTCTACCGCTGCCTCAAACAGATTCCTCAGGTTGTTACCCTTTCCCTTCACACCTTCCGGTGTAGATATGTATATCTTGGGAACGCTTGTCGGTGTGTTCATGAACGCATCGCGTGTTCCATCCGGCGAATGATTGTCTACATTGATAATTACTGATTTCTTGTCGAAGAAGTACTTGGAAAGCCCTTGAGCGGCCACGTCCGTGGGATGAGAAATTGAATCCGCCTCATTGTATGAAGGAAGCCCAACAATGATTTCCGCACTGTCTATGCGATCCGGGTTTTCAACAATCGTATCCATTTCTGCTCCTCTGCTCATCCAAGAAAGATGGGTGCTCTGGTCCGGGCAAGAGACGCTATTCCATTTGGGTTTTGTTGTAGATAATCAAGAGCCCCTCCAGCGTGAGATGAGGTTCAACCGCCTCGATGGTTTCCGAGAACTCCGATATGATTTCCGCAAGGGCTCCTGTGGCGACGACCTTGGGCATCGAAGTCATTTCCGTCTTAATACGTTGTACGATGCCGTCAACAAGGCCTGCATAGCCAAAAATGATACCTGCATTCATGCTGCTAATGGTGTCCCGGGCGATCACGGATTTTGGTGCCGCAAAGATCTCGATTCTGGGGAGTTTAGATGCCTTTTGAAAAAGCGCTTCTGAGGAGATGAAAATGCCAGGGCTGATAGCACCGCCCAGGTAAGCCCCTTCCTGTGAGATGCAATCAAATGTCGTAGCGGTCCCGAAGTCAACCACAACCAGACTCGACCTGTACTTATGAAAAGCAGCGACGGCATTAACGATCCGGTCAGCACCCACCTCTTTCGGGTTGTCGTAGAGTATGGGCATGTCTGTCAGTGTGGAAGCATCCACCCAAAGCGGCTGGTGGTGAAGATACCTTGTGCAGAAATTGTTGAAGATGGTCATGAGAGGGGGTACCACACATGATATGATAGTAGCCTGTATCGACCCCAGTTCCGCACCCTCAAGGGAAAACAGGTTATTGATCAACACATGAAACTCATCTTCGGTCGCGTCCTTTTCGGTGCGCAGACGCCAGTGGTGGACAAGTTGCGCACCATCAAAGACACCAATCACGGTGTTCGTATTTCCAATGTCAATGGCTAAGAGCATCTTTCTTTAGTCCTTATTTGGTTTAAGAGCTGTCCCAGCCAAAGGCAGCGACTGGCTCAGATTTACTCAAGGATCTCTACGGTGAATACCTCAGACGGGTTTTTGAGATGGGTTCTAGGCTGAGGTGCTCGTCGATTCCCTATCACTCATGACTGAGTTCCTGATGGCGTCCACCAGTTTCAGAGTTTCTCTTGTTCGTTCAACGTCGTGTACACGAACGATGTGTGCTCCGTGCATGGCAGCAGCCGCCACTGCAGCCTGTGTTCCTATCTCGCGACGTTCATTGTCGGGCCCCAAAAGCTTCTGTATGAAAGACTTCCGGGACGGTCCAATCAGAATGGGAACACCAAGAGCCTGCAGTGCAGCCAGGCCCTCAATGAGACGCAGATTATGGTTGACAGTCTTTCCAAAACCGATTCCCGGATCTACGATGGTCCTCTTTCGGTCAATGCCAGCCGCTTCTGCTCTCTCAATGGCATTTTCCAAAAAGTCCTTCACCTCCGTCACCACATCGTCATAGTGCGGGTCATTCTGCATGGTCTTGGGAGTGTCCAGCATATGCATCAATATAACCGGTACGTCTCTATCCGCCACCAATCCTGCAAGGGCCGGATCGAGCCTAAGGGCTCCTATGTCATTTACGATAACAGCCCCCGCGTCAAGCGCCTGTCTTGCGACCTCCGCCTTGGTGCTGTCGATCGATATGGGGATAGACAGGCGACCAGCGAGTTGTTCAATAACAGGGACCACCCGTCGAATCTCTTCCTCTGCAGAAACCGGCTCCGAAAACGGACGAGACGATTCCCCGCCGACATCGATGATGTCGGCCCCAGCCTGGGCCAGCGCCTCTCCATGGGCTACCGCATCTTGCTTATCCAAGAAGAGACCCCCATCCGAGAATGAATCGGGGGTCACATTCAAAACACCCATGATAAGCGTCCGAGGCCCCAAGGTCAAGGCATAGGGGCCGCATTGAAGCTCAAACACGGTTCGCTGATTTGGATTCATATGAATTGAGGACAACAGGAATGGAAACTGGCTAGTGCCCATCCATGAATCAGTCTCTTGGTGATGAGTACTGGCGTGAGTTTCCAATCCAGAAATGAGGCATTTTTCGCAAGGTCAAGAAAATCAAGTGATTGCGCGGAGACGTGCATTTGGTACGTCGCACAAGCGATCCCGCAGACTTGTCCGCCTCCGGCTGATTGACGCCGACTTGCCTGCCTCAGGCAGGGATTGCGGAAAATGGCCATTTATGGATGGAAACTAGCTGAGAAGGGGTTTAAGTTCACCAGGCGCCTTGGTCTCATCCTCGGTGTGTTTGTCAGATCCAGCACCTTCTTCCTTTGTCTCAGCGGACTTGGCCACATGCCCAGCAATGATCGCATCTATTTCCTTCTCCACCAGGGTTTCTCTTTCGAGCAGGGCCTCTGCCAAGGCATGCAAGCTGTTCATGTGTTCTGTGAGAATATCCTTAGCCTTTTCATAGGCTTCAGTGACAAGGCCTCGGATTTCCCGGTCGATAAGCACAGCTGTCTCTTCACTATAGTCCTTATGTTGAGCGAATTCCCTTCCTAGGAAGATTTGTTCTTCCTTCTGGCCAAAAGCAAGGGGCCCCAGTTTCTCGCTCATACCCCATTGACACACCATTTTCCGTGCAGTTTCTGTGGCCCGCTCAATGTCATTGCCGGCACCACTGGTCATTTCGTGCAGGACGAGCTCTTCGGCCGCCCGACCGCCCATGAGGACAGTGAGGCCATCCAGCAGATATCGTTTCGGATAGGTATGCTTTTCGTCAATAGGGAGTTGTTGGGTAAGTCCCAGTGCGCGTCCCCGGGGGATGATGGTCACTTTGTGAATCGGATCGGTGTCCGGCAGCTTTCTGGCTACCAACGTGTGACCTGCTTCGTGATACGCGGTGTTCCTTTTCTCGTGGTCACTGATGATCATGCTTTTTCGAGCTGATCCCATTAGAACCTTGTCTTTGGCTTCCTCGAAGTCAATCATTTCCAGTCGCTCTTTGTCAAAGCGGGCCGCCAAGAGTGCAGCTTCGTTGACCATGTTTTCAAGGTCTGCTCCTGAGAATCCAGGTGTACCCCTTGCCAAGACGGACAGATCTACATCGTCGGCCAGGGGTGTCTTGCGGCTGTGGACCTTGAGAATGCCTTCCCGACCCCGAATATCCGGCACAGGCACAACAACTTGGCGGTCAAAACGCCCCGGACGCATAAGGGCTGGATCTAGAATGTCAGGTCGGTTTGTAGCCGCTATGAGTATAACGCCCTCGTTCGATTCAAACCCGTCCATTTCCACCAGGAGCTGGTTCAGCGTCTGCTCTCTTTCGTCATGCCCCCCTCCGAGGCCAGCGCCTCGATGTCGGCCGACAGCATCGATTTCATCAATGAAAACAATGCAGGGGGCGTTCTTTTTCCCCTGCACAAATAGGTCACGAACCCGGGAGGCCCCAACACCTACGAACATCTCCACAAAATCGGATCCACTAATGCTGAAAAAGGGAACACCGGCCTCTCCCGCAATTGCACGTGCCAAAAGAGTTTTGCCAGTTCCCGGTGCGCCCATTAAGAGGACCCCTTTTGGGATTCTTCCGCCCAGGCGGGTAAATTTCTTGGGATCCCTCAGGAAGTCAATGACCTCACCCAGCTCTTCCTTGGCCTCATCAATGCCTGCAACATCTTCAAAAGTTACCTTCGCGGAATGTTCAGACAGGAGCCTGGCTTTGCTCTTGCCAAAAGAGAGTGCCTTGCCTCCGCCGGACTGCATCTGACGCATAAAGAAGATCCACACGCCAATGAGAAGAACCATAGGAAACCAAGACACCAAAATAGTCATGTACCAAGGGGATTCAGTAGGCGGCTTGGCCTTGATCGTTACTCCACGACTTCTAAGAATATTGATCAGGTCTGCATCGTCAGGGGCAAAGGTCTTGAAACGAGCGCCATCCACTTGGGTACCGGAGATCTCTTGGCCCTGAATCACGACCCCGGCGACATTGGCCTTATCAACTCTAGTCATAAATTCCGTGTAGCTGATTTCACTGTCTTGAATTCTGGACTGGTTGAAGAGATTGAAGAGCAGAATCATCATCAAACTGATGACCAGCCACAAGGCTAGATTCTTGTAGAACGGATTCACGATAAAGATTACCTCCCTGCTTTTTCGATTGTTGCCGTGTTCTGTTTCCTACATTCTTACAAAAACATAATACAACACACAGACGATTTCAACTCTATTCGCTTTCGCCAGGATACCCTGTCGGTTGACCTGACCCTCTGCGGCGGGACTGAGGGGCTTCATTAATCATACTGGCAACAGCTCGGCCTTCAGTATCTTTCTTGTCTTCTCAGTGATCTTGACTGAATCATCAATGCGGTAGCCTCCGACCCAAATGATGTGTCCCCCGCTGAGAAGAATAGGGCAGCGCAGCCGCTCCGAGCGTGCGACTTTCTGGTTGATGAAAAAAGCTTTTACTTTTTGTGAGCCGCTCATTCCCAGCGGGTTGAATCGATCTCCTTCCTTGAAGCTTCTTACCGTGAGCGGAAAGGTGATCGCTTCCATATCAAAAAGGGCGGTAGTCAAGGGATAGCTTTTTGGGTCGGAGACCTCATTGCCATCGCAGACCAGGAGTTTTAGGGCGGTTCCAATCTCTGGGATTGGTGTCGTCTGAATTCCGGGGATGTCATGTTCAAATCCGGCGATTTCCTGAGGGGGCTCGGACAAGAAACATACTGCTTCAAAATCACGAAGCACAGTAATGCCCTCCGGAAGGTCCAAGTGCCCGGAAGGTGAAGGCCCGACGACGAGTTGGACGACAGCTTCAACGTGAACATGGCCTATGCGTTTCAGGTCTCCTTTTACTGACAGAACAGCGTGGCGTACCACACGACGCAACAATGCCGGATGCAGGTCCGAAAGTCTGTTGACCGGAAGTGACATGCCGTGTGGGGTGCGCTTCCATGAAAGCTCTTGAAATACTCGGCTGACTGTGAAGTCCCAGAAGTCCTCTTCGACCCGCAGGATTGATCCAAGCCGGTTCAGTGCATCGACCATATTGGGATTATACTCCTCCCTCAGGAGGGGCAAGAGTTGATGACGTATCCGATTTCGAAGGTAATCAACGTTCAGGTTGGAACGGTCCAGTACGTATTCCAATTGTTGCTGTTCGAGGTACGCCAATACCTGTTTCCGGGTCACATAAATGAGCGGTCGGATGATGCATCCGTCACGAACAGGAGGTATACCGACAAGACCGAGTGGACCTGTTCCTCTGAGCAAGTGAATGAGGATTGATTCAGCATTGTCATCCGCATGATGCCCAAGGGCGATCCTGTCAGCAGAGTACTTGGCTGCGGCCTCATCGTAGAAAGCATATCGGACAGCTCTTGCCGCTTCCTGGACAGATAGCCGGTTTCTGATCCCGTATTCCGCGATATCTCTTGAAGCGATTTCGCACGGAATCCCCAAATCGGCAGCTATCTGGCTTACAAAGGCTGCCTCGTCATCCGCGGTCGAGCCTCGTAATTGGTGGTTAAGATGTGCGACAACCAGTCGAAGAGACCACTTGGGGGCAATTGCCACAAGGCTATGCAAAAGTGCCACAGAATCCGGTCCGCCGGAAACACCGACCAGAACGGAATCTCCTTGGGCAAGCATGTGATAATGGCCGATAGCGGATTCCACCGCAGACAAGAAGCCATCATCTTTTGTAGGCGTTGTCATGGTGATAGGCAGAAATCTAAGATTTCTGAGGAGCTGGAGTCAAGGGAAAAGAGGCTGGGGGGATGGGGGGACTAGCTCAAGAAACGCACTGCTTTATGGATGCCAGTGGACACAGGCCTCAGCCATGAATAAACAAGTCGTTCATAGTTGCGGCTCAGAGTCATAGAAACGGGCCTGCTCAAACCAATATCGCAAAGGCGACAATATAGGTGGAGAGGGTTCCCTGCGTGCTGAATCCAGAGTGCAAAACGTTCCAAAGTGCTTACCCCGCTTAGAAATGAGTATTTTGTTGACCGATAGCTTTTATGGGTAAAGAAAATGGTTGTCAAGAAGAAAATATTCTCACGGCATTTTTGTGACTAAATACCGCTTTACCTGAACCCATATGAAGAGGGAGGATTTTGAGTCCATCCGCAATCTCTTCGTTGACCGGATCGTACAGATTCGGATGTATTCTATTGTCAATTATCGTTTCAAGAAAATGTGTATGAGCCCCCCATTGTCCCGCAGCCGGGGCCGATCAGGGCACAAAGTGTCTGCCCGGAGCTTGTCGAAGGGTCCCAGGGTCTTATCCCGCTGTTTCCAGTGCGGAAACTTACCAAGTTTCCCTCTTCATTTTGCGGCATGCGCCGTCGCCAAGGCTATGGCGGGACAAGAAAGAAAGGCCGCCCTCAACTTGGCCTTCGGCTGCCCTCGCGCAACGATTGCTTGTGGTGAGCCTGTCGACCCGTCTGCGGCGGTTTCGCAAACTCGTCCCGACAAGTCGGGACTCAAACCCTGCGACCCCGCGACAAGCTCGGGGCAGGCGGAGCTCAGGGCAAACAGTGCGTAACCTTCATCCGCATCCAACCGCTGCGCTCGGCTGCGTTGAACGGGATGAAAGGAATAATTCTGTAAGCTCTTATGATCAATAGTGAAGCTTAGCGCGCCGACGTTTCCTGCGCTTGGGGACTCTTTTGGAGTTGAAATGGTGCAGGCGTTCAGCTATGGTGTAATAGCTTGGTTGCGCTAAGCGGGGAGCTAGCGGTGTCCTGTACCCGAAATCCGCTCAATGCGGGGCCGAATTCCCTTTTGAGGGCCCTAACTTCCGTCTTCCATGAGCCGTCCTCGGTCGTGCACCACGCAACAGGCTGTTACGAACCCCGTCAGGTCCGGGAGGAAGCAGCGGTAAGTAATCTAGTCTGTGTCGTGGGCTGGCTACGGCCGAACCATAACGGCTTGAGGTGTGTCGGACAGGGTTCGATGAGGGGTGCGCAACCAGGCACTTCACAACCCTCCGACTGCCCAATCTGGTGTGGGGTTTCATAAACAACTTATATGATTCCCAGGATCGCACAGAACGGAAAACCTTAAAGCACCAAATCCCAAATTCCAAATAACTAATGTTCTCAAGGCGTGAGCCGCAAACAAATAACAATGACCAAAATTCCAAATTCCTAATGTTCTCAAGGCGAAGGCCGCAAACCGTGTTTCATCTCAAGGGGGAACACCAGTGTTCGTTTCGGTCATTGGATATAGCGGCCTGCGCCTTGAGAACATTAGGAATTTGCGGCCTCCGCCTTGAGAACAGTAGAGATTTATTTGCGGCTTACGCCTTGGCACGAAGTGCCTCTTTTCAAGCCGTCAGGCGCAACCATAGCGCAAAACAGTAGGAATTTGGTGCTTGGAATTTCTCACTTATGATTTCTGTCAGCCATTTCCGCAATAAGACGCCATACCTCCACTGACAACGTGATGTCTAATAAAAGATACAACGACTTCAACACTTATCTGAGGAACCTTTTTGGATCCAGAGTTCAGAAGATTACGATAGATGCGGGGTTTTCCTGCCCCAACCGGGACGGTACCATTTCCTCTGGGGGGTGCATTTATTGCGATGGTAAGGGCTCTGGGAGCGGAGCATCCCGGCG
>JAQBAU010000181.1:0-4151 GCA_032126655.1 Desulfobacterales bacterium | reverse complement strand
TAACTGGTCATGGATACGGCCTGCATCAGCGGAATATTGTTTTCCCTGGCAACGCGAAGTACTGTGGCAAAAGACCCGGAAGTTCGCGGGTGGGTATTGGGGAGGTCTTCGAAGGGAGTGTCCCAGGTCAGGTTGTCGTCGGGGATCATGGGCATGCCGTCACTGCCAATGGCAACGCCGGGCATTTTGATCCAGTCAACAATCGCCGATTCGGGGCTTTTGTAGACAAGCACGAGACGCGTGGGTTCTTTTTTGAGCATCTCCTCACGGGATTTCTGGGTGTAGAATTCGCCGGTGGCAACATCCTGAAGAGTGTCTTCGTATTTGTTGCCCAGGGCCTGTACCCAGACTTCCGGTTCGAGAAACACGGCATTCAAAGCCGTAGAACCTGCAGCGTATGGATAGATTTCGCCCCAGACGTTATAACCCCGTTCCCGCATCCGCACCATAAGCTCATGCACCATATTGTATCCCGGATTGTTGAAATGGGAGGCGATGGCCGGTGTCCCTAATGCCGCCGCATTGGCCAGCATCTCCTGAATACCGTTGACTTCGGTGGTATCATCACCGGGCGTATAACGGAAATGCATGGCGATAAAACGGCCATAGCGCCCGCCCAGCTTTTGCAGTTCGAATATCTCCCGGGCCGATACCCCCGCGCGCATGTAGCCAACGGTAGAACCAATTCCAAGTCCTCCCTGCTGCAGGCCTTCGTCAATCAGGGCAAGGATCTGGTTACCCTGCTCCAGGGTCGGCCGGGTCTTCGACCACCCCTCCTTTGTGGAACGGGATTGCGCGGCGTCGGGAGTGTAAAGATATTTCCAGTCTTTAAAGCCATCAAGGACCTCCGCACGGGCAAATTCGTGAGCCACCGCCACACCGAAATTCACCGGTGCGTTTCCTTCTCGTCGTTTGTACCACTCGCCCAGCTTTGGTCCGTGAGCGCCGATCTCTGTGTCCAGAAGCGTCGTACGACCGTCGCGCAGCATCAACCGGTATTGATAGGGCTCAATGCAATGTTGGTGCCCATCGATGAATCCCGGTGCCACTACCAGTCCCTCGGCGTCGATGGTCTCTTTCCCACTGATCGTCTTCTTGGTGATGACGGCGATCCGGCCGTCCTTGACGCCGACATTGGCTACGGCGTCATACTTGGTTTCCGGGTCCATGACCCGGCCGTTGTTGATGACCAGATCGTAATCGGCCGCCATGGCCGGCATGACCAGCATCAGGCTGAGTACTATCAAGCCCAAAACTACTTTCAATCTCTTCATTTGAATTCTCCTCTTTAAGTTAATATATCGATCCATTTTACCGGATCATTTTTTTGTAACGCTTGCCGTCCTTCATGTCGCTATATCCAGACCTGCTTCATGACACGGTACATATTGCCACCGATGAATTTTTGACAATCTTCTTCCGTATAACCTTTTGATAGCATCTTGTCTAATAATGCTGGGAGGATCTGATAAGAAGAAGGTGTTGGGAATCCTTTGTACGCCGTTTTGGTGGTATAGCCACCATCAGGGAAGATTTCTTGGCCAGCGGGTGTTTTCATTCCATCAGCAGTGAAGGTGATGTCCGGGATATAATCAGAACCGAAACCAACATGGTCAATACCAACAAGGTTAGCCATATAATCGATATGTTTGAAAAGCATGTCAGTCGTCACGATATCCGGGTTGGAGGTATCAACAAAAGCACCAACCATATTGATGGAACAGACCCCACCGCTCTTGGCGATCGCTTTGATAACCGAATCATATAAACTACGAGGATAGTTTGCTATCGCCATGGCTACTGCGTGGGATGATATGACCGGCTGACGACTACGCTCAATAGCATCTAGTGATGTACGCTCACCCGTATGGCTCACATCTACGAGCATGCCGTAACGGTTGTAGGCGTCAATCAATGTCTTTCCATAGGCAGTAAGCCCTCCGTTTTCTTTTACAAAACAGCCGTCTCCCACAGGATTTCGCTGATTGTAAGCCAATAAACAGTATCCATAACCGAGTTGACGCCAAATTGCGACATTATCGACATCACCTTCAAAAAGTCCTGTACCCTGATGCGTAAAATACAATCCTAGTTTCTTTTCCTTGATTGCATCATCAATATCTTTGGTTGTACGGACAATCTTGTATTTGTCAGGGCGTTCGTTGATCTTCTTTAGATAGAATTGCAAAGCCTTCATCGCTACTGCAGAAGAGGTGTTTAATGCATCAGCTGAGGGGCATACAGCCATGATCTTCATGCCTCCAGCAATACAACGATCCATCTCGTCATGAAACTCAGGGGCTTCAGGAGATGACCACTGCTCTGGCCACGTACCGGAAAAGAGTGTATCTATGCTCAAAGAGTCTTGTACGATCTTCTTCGCTCGATCAGAAGCAGGGTATTTGTGTAAACGTTGTGGTATTTTGGAATAATCCGTGCCAGTTGCATATGGATTATATTTAGTCGCACGCGGATTGTCTTTGGTTGCGTATGGATTGTCTTTGGTTGCGTACGGATTCCCCCCCTGCGCAGCGTTGGGAACCACATCGGCGGCACGTGATATGCCGGGCGAGAGTAGCATTGCTGCGGCCCCTCCGACCATAGTTCCCATCGCTGCCTTGAGCATCGTCCGGCGGCTCAGGCCTGTCACCTCTGGAGAGAAAATTGAATCGTTCTTCTCCTTTCCAACCAAGTCAATTGAACCTGTGTTTTTTACAATTTTATCTGAGTCAACCCCAGGGAGCGTGTCTTTAGTCATGATTTAATCTCCTTTATAATTTGGTTAATATCAAGGTATAGTCAAAGATTATTTGTCTTGTGCCGTTAAATAATAAAGGTCGTATAAAGACCGGCTTATTTCTGCAATGGCTCGATCCTGGTCAGCTGTGGAAGTCGTACTGCTATTGGTGAATACCACAATAGCAAAACGACGACCATCGGGTAGCGTAATGAAGCCCACGTCATTAGCAACACCGCCAATAGTCCCTGTTTTGTGGGCAACCGGCGTTCCTTTTGGAAGAAGACCTTTTAGCCTACCTGGGCCTGTACGTGTGCGAGACATGGTTGCAAGCAGGAATTCGCGGCTTTTCGCACTTAAGCCCTTTCCGCTGTCGATAGCTAGAAGCAATTGCAACATTGCTTGGGGCGTTGAGTGGTCACGTGGGTCCTTTTCGAACTCCATGTTTGGTTGAGTCATCTTTAATAGGAGTGTGGGGTCATTAGCAATGGCTTTTGTCACGACGGGAAAAAAGGCCTTGTCGGGCAAACCATAGAAATCTCTTAAGATTTCGGAAGTAGACCGATCCACTCGTTGATCTGTAATCCCAAGACTGCGCAATTTCTTAGTTACCGCTTCCGGACCTCCCGCTAGCTTTAAACTGAAGTCCGTCGCCGTGTTGTCGCTTTCCGTTATCATTACTTCAATCAAGTTGGCCACAGAAAACTGTACACCGGGATGAACGTAGCTCTCTGCGATCGCATTGGCGCCTACGACCATCTCTTCTTGTGGGAGATCAATTAATTCAGAAAGTTTAATTTGGCCCTTATCAACGCGGTCTATCAAGGTGACCGCAATTGCAACTTTATAGGTACTCGCCATAGCAAACGTTTCATCACCGTTTACGGTGACACTCACACCTGAGCCAATTTCCTGTGCAGCCACACCAATGCGGCCAACCAGCCCCTCCGCAAGTTTCTCAATCTTCTGAGAAACATCTTGCAAAGTATGTTTGTCTGCAAATGCCGGTTGAACTGTCATCAATGACGAGACTATTGCAATTAAAAATAGTGCTATGTTTCGTTTCATGGGACTTCTCCTTTGAATCATTGCGTTTATCTCATTTGAGTACCTGACTATCTTTTTCATCATGTTTTCCAATCTCCATTTTTAAAATTTACAGGGTTTGAAGCATGACTAACCAGTTACTTATTGAATAGTGTTTTTGTAGATCACACCGTCTTTCATAATGATAACGAAGTTTTTATGCGGATCGGCAATTAGGTTAATGTCCTCCAGGGGATTTCCGTCGACCAAAAGCAGGTCGGCATAAGCGCCTTCTTTAACCACACCGTTCTCGCCGGGATAGGGATCGCGAGGCCCGGAACGCTTCATGATCTGATAGTTCTGGCTGGTCGCAATCTTTAGCACTTCC
>JAQBAU010000180.1:0-3007 GCA_032126655.1 Desulfobacterales bacterium | reverse complement strand
ATGACATTGATACCCCTCATGGCCCCTTCCTCCTTTCCTAGAATACGTTTGTTTCTGATAAGGGTAACCGATAAGGGTAACCGAACCCTCTCGGTTCGTCTGATCCAGAAGAACGAGCATCGCACGAAAACAGGCTATAGCCTTCGATGACGTTATGTCAATAAAATTTTTATTAAAAGCTGTCGGACGTTTTACTTGAGAGTACCGAGTTCTCCCAGGGATTCTAGAGGCGCTCGTGATTCATGATTCCAGTTTTCCTGCTCTGTAATCTTCAATCCATTCGTCGATCTGGGTTTCGAAGTCCTCCATCTGGGTTTCATCCAGTCCTTTCGGCTCAAATCCCATTTCTAACCAACCGATGACGTGGCTTATGATGGCCTGAAGGTCTGTCCCGGTGTATTTGTGGATTCGTTTGGCGGTCTGATCTATGGTCAGTCTTTTTCCGTCGGGCCAAATGATCCGCCTTTGCTGTATGTCGAGGTCAGCCGCTTGGAGAGCGGCGGCAACATTATCGGTGGCCTCTATTGAGATCTGGCCTTCCTCGGTGTCAAGCCACTGAAGGAATCCTCCAAAAAAATCATCTTTGGGGACCGTTGGATTTTTCATTTCTGCCTTGTTCTTTCCTGGCTTTCGTTGGCTTCATGCTCAGCCGTGAGTGTTCGATTGCCAAGTCTATCCATTTCTCTACCAGTTTCTTGAATCGCTTGTAAACAGCAATCTGATCGCGGATTTGGTCTACGAATTCTGGGCGAATATATTCCGTACGGCTTCGCATTCTGTGCGTATAGCTGAGTTGATAATACGCCCCTTTCTTCTCTTTAGGCCGTTTATATTGCCGGCTTAGTGAACCGGGCCTCATCCGGCCAATCTTCTCCAGTTCATCCTTGATCTGTCGGATCTGCTTTTCAATTTGCTTTTGTTCTTTCGTTGACATAGGGTATAGCATACAGATGCTAGCCACGTTTGTCAAGAGACTTTTTTCAACGGAGGAACAGCATGCGGCTTTGGATTTATTGGTGGGAGGCAGTCCGACAATTGAGACCAGCCTGCTCAAGATTGAGAACCTTTCTTTGGTTTGTGACTTCCCTTGCCGGCATGACCGTCAGAACGGACCTGTTCGGCGTTACCAGCATCATTCGGACCTTGGGGCTGAAGGAGCACTGCTATGATAGAATTCTGGATTTCTTTCATGAAACCGGCTTGAAACTTGACGAGCTTACCCCTCTGTGGACCAAGACCGTCTTGAAGCTTTTCCCCAATATCCTTCGAGTCAATGGTCGGCTTCTTCTGGTCGGAGATGGCATAAAGGTGGCCAAAGAAGGCAGGAAAATGCCCGCGGTCAAAGCCCTTCACCAACAGAGCGATTCGAACTCGAAATCCGCCTATATTATGGGACACTCGTTTCAGGCGGTGGGCATCTTGGCGGGAGCGCTCGGCAGTGTCTTTGCCGTGCCGCTTGCAAGCAGGATTCATGAAGGAGTGGTATTCTCAAACCGGGACAAGAGGACCTTGCTCGATAAGATGGTCCTTTTGCTGGACTCTTTGCAACTGTCTGAACCTTTCTATTTCATCGCTGACGCCTATTATGCCACACGCAAGATAGCTCAAAAGCTACTGCACAAGGGAAACCATCTGATCAGCCGGGTCAAAAGCAATGCCGTCGCCTATCAACCGGCTCCCCAGGCCCCTGGCCCCAGAAAACGTGGACGCCCCAGAACCTATGGAAAGAAGATCAAACTAAAAACCTTACTCAATGATCTCGATTCCATGCATATCGCTCCCAGTCCCGTTTACGGCGAAAAGACCACGCAAATCAGATTCCGGTCCCTCGATCTCATTTGGAGGCCAGTGGGGATTCTGGTTCGCTTTGTTGCGGTCGTTCATCCAGGACGGGGCGCTTGCATTCTTATGTCCACGGATCTAGCTCTACCACCGTTGGAAATCATCCGCCTCTATGGACTCCGATTCAAGATAGAGCTGTCCTTCAAGCAAGCCCTCAGGGTTCTGGGCACTTATGCCTATCATTTCTGGATGAAAGAAATGAAGCCTATCCGGAGACGTTCAGGGAACCAATATCTCCACAAGAAGACCGCGGACTATCGCGACGCTGTTCGTAGAAAAATCGACGCCTACCATAGGTATGTTCAGGCCGGTCTGGTCGCTCAAGGACTCTTGCAATACCTCTCTGCAGTATTTCCCAAACTGGTATTCTCCTCTTTCGGCTCTTGGTTCCGCACCATTCGAGCGGGCATCCCACCTTCCGAACAGGTAACGGCAATCGCACTTCGAAATAACCTCCCTGAATTTCTCGTGGATTCCTCCCATGACTCAATTCTCAAGAAATTCCTGCTCGAAAGGATAGATCCTTGTAGACTTGAGGGGTTACGCCTCGTCGCTTAGCCCTTATCGTGCAGAAAAAGACGGTACTCACAAGTTATAACATCAAATAAATGCTGCCTGGAAAAGCTGCTGCTTGAGACTCCGTCATTGATTTCCAATGGATATACTCGCATCTGGGGAGTCGAGATGCTCAATCGTTAGAATGAAGTAATTTCATCGAATACTTTGATAGCAAACATGTCCGTCATTCCGGCTATGAAGTCCAGGATAGCCAACGAGTAGTCCCTCTTCTTACGGAGATCGTACAGAACCTGATTTCGGAACTTTGCGGGCCGATCAATGGAGGACGAATACTTCATTAACCACTCCAGAAAGACTGACGAGAGAGTGGGAAAAAGCCGAAAATAGCGTTTGACCTCTTCAACTGTTCTCTCTTTCCGATAAAGCCCCTTCAGAACCTCATAAATTGAAGTGATAATAAGCTTGGCGTATTTCTTATAGTTATTAAGACGCTCGTGGTCATATATGTTCCTAGAACTGAAATCCTTCAGAAGATTCATCAGAGTGAGTGTGTCTCTTGAGAATTGGACGCCTTCATCTGGGATACTGTTTGCACAGAGATCAATGATAAACCCATGCATGATAACCGTGTTGTTGAGTTCTCCCA
>JAQBAU010000179.1:0-8967 GCA_032126655.1 Desulfobacterales bacterium | reverse complement strand
TGCGGCATATGTCCGGCTGCCTGTCCGAGTGGAGCGATTAAGGCGAACCATTACACTGATATGGAGATATTTGCAGAGATAAAAGGACTGGTGGGAGCACTTTGAGACGCTATGTCGGTGAGGAGCTTAACTATAGCTGATTGGCGTCCGAGCCTTATTGAACCATTAAATGCGAAGCACGAATATCGAAATTCGAAACAAATTCGAAATTCTAATGACCGAATGTCCAAAACAGAAGAGCTCCCTAAACACTGGTTTTCTGTGTTTATGTCATTTGAAGTTTGGTCATTTGGTCATTGTTTCGGATTTCGATATTCGGATTTCGGATTTATGAGATAGGCCTTCAGGCCACCCACTGACCAGGAGAAGGTGGAAGCTGTTCGTGTGGAAAAACGCTTAGTAACGATGACTCACTTTGAACCGAAAATCATAGGTTTTCTTTGTAACTGGTGCGCTTACGAAGGTGCAGATGCTGCCGGCAGGGCGCGGAAGCCGTATCCGGCAAACCTCAGGATTCTACGGGTTTTGTGCAGCGGGAGGACGGATCCTCAATTTGTTTTGGAGGCCTTCAAAGAGGGCGCTGACGGAGTTCTCATTTTAGGATGTCATCCGGGTGACTGCCATTACAAGGAGGGTAATCTTCAGACCCTGAAAAGGTACACAATGCTGAAGAGGATACTTCCACAGTTTGGTATTGAGGGGGAGCGATTTCATCTTGACTGGATCTCAGCCGGTGAGCGAGACAAGTTTGTTGAGGTTGTTTCGAATATGGTTGAGAAAGTGCGAGAGCTTGGGCCTTTGAGTGTTGAGGGACTTCTCGAAAAATGACGGAAAAGAAGAAGATAGCGTTGTACTGGTGTTCCAGTTGTGGCGGCTGTGAGGAATCGGTCCTTGATCTGGCCGAAGACATCCTGATGGTCTCCGAGAAGGCCGACATCGTATTTTGGCCCATTGCCTTTGATTTTAAATACAAAGACGTCGAAGCTCTGGATGATCGCGAGATTGCGGTGACTTTGATCAACGGCTCCATCAGGATGGATAAACACGAGGAGATGGTTGAACTCCTGAGGAGAAAATCAGAAGTGCTTATAGCACACGGAAGTTGTGCGCACCTGGGTGGAGTTTACGGACTGGGCAATTTCTTTGAACGCCAAGATTTATTGGATCGTTCATACAAGGAAGTGCCTACCATGAACAACCCTGACGGGACGTTGCCGCAGCTCCAAACCATGGAATCCGGCAGGGAGTTGAAGCTTACCGGTTTCCACGATCGTGTGAGAGCTCTGAACCAGGTAGAGGATGTCGACTATTATATCCCGGGTTGTCCCCCGACCCCTGAACTGATCAAAGACGCAATCGTCATGGCCCTGGAAGGGAGGCTTCCTCAAAAAGGGAGCGTACTGGCGGACACAAAAGCCCTTTGTGATACGTGTCCTCGCAGAGATACCAGGCCTGAAAGAATACGGGTCAAAGCTTTTAGAAGACTTCATCAAACAGAGTGGGACCCGGCAAGGTGTTTCCTGGACCAGGAGCTTATCTGCCTTGGTCCTGCGACAAGAGGGGGCTGCCGGGGAAGATGCATCCAGGCGAACATGCCTTGTCGAGGCTGCTTTGGTCCGACGGATCATGTCAGGGACCAGGGGGCCAAATCCTTGTCTTTCTTGGCATCCATGATCGATTCAACGGACGAGCAGGAATTGGAGAGAATCATAGATTCCATTCCTGACCCTGCCGGCTTGTTCTACCGGTATAGCCTTCCTACATCGATGTTGAAGGGAAAGGTTTCCAAATAGAGCCAATGAGCAAACGTATCACCATAGACCCCATAACGAGACTTGAAGGGCACGGGAAGATCGAAATCTTTCTTGACGACAAGGGGGACGTGGAACGAGCCTATTTGCAGGTACCGGACTTCAAGGGATTTGAGAAGTTCTGTGAGGGCAGGGCAGCAGAAGAGATGCCTGCGATCACGCAGAAGATCTGCGGGGTATGTCCTACGGCCCACCATACCGCGTCATGCAAAGCGCTGGATGATCTTTTCAAGGTGAAACCTCCCCCGGCGGCAAGCAAGATCAGAGAGCTGATGTATAATGCGTTCATCTTTGAGGACCATCTTCTGCATTTTTTTATTCTGGGAGGACCTGACCTGATCCTTGGTTCGGATGCACCGGTCGGCGAGAGAAACGTCTTTGGCGTCATAAGTAAGCTGGGCGTTGAGATCGGGAAAAAGGTAATTGATATACGGAACAGGGTGAGAGGCGTGAATGCTGCAATCAGCGGGAGCTCTCTTTATCCCGTTTGCGGACTTCCCGGCGGCGTTTCAAAAGCGCTGACTGAAGAAGAAAGAGCAGAAATACAGGTTGTTGCAGGAGACGCCATAGAATTTGCCGAGTTTGCATTGAAGGTATTTCATGACAAGGTTCTCGCCAATGAAGCATTTGCTGATCTAATGACCGGCGACATCTTCTTTCATGACACCTACTATATGGGTATGGTTGACGAGAGTAACAGGGCCAACTTCTATGACGGTAAAATCAGAGTGGTTGATCCTGACGGGAACGAATTTGTCAAGTTTGATGCAAAGGACTACTTAACACATCTGGAGGAACGCGTTGATCCCTGGAGCTACCTGAAAACACTCTACTTGAAAAACGTAGGCTGGCAGGGATTTGTTTCCGGCAAGGATAGCGGCGTTTACAGGGTCGGTCCCCTTGCCCGCCTTAATGTCTCCGAAGGGATGGCCACACCTTTAGCTCAGGCAGAGCGGGAGAAGTTTTTTGATGTATTGGGAGGCAGGCCGGTTCACAACACATTGGCCTACCACTGGGCCAGGCTGGTTGAGGTCTTATATGCAGCGGAAAGAATGGGCGAACTTGCACGGGATGAGGAACTCACCAGTCCGAACGTGAGAAATCTTCCTAAAGAAATCCCGGAAGAAGGCTTCGGGGTGTGTGAGGCCCCGCGGGGGACCCTGTTTCATCATTACACAACCGACGGGCAGGGCATGATAGAAAAATCGAACTTGCTGGTTGCCACGCAGAACAGTGCTGCTGCTATCTGCATGTCGATTGAAAAGGCGGCTCGGGCTTTCATAAAGGGTGGCCGTGTTTCTGATGCGATACTCAATATGATAGAGATGGCATTTCGTGCCTATGATCCGTGCCTTGCGTGTGCTACACACTGTTTCACTGGCAGGAAGCCTGGGATGGTGTATCTCTATGACAAAGACAAGCGATTGATAAGGGTCATTGAACCGCAAACCCCGAAATAAGGAGATACGGCAATGGCAGTAGAAGTTTTGGATACTCTTGGACTCAAGTGCCCTCAGCCGATTTTGAAGATAGCTGTTCGGGCTCCGGACATGCATCCGGGTGACATCTTGGAGGTATTGGGAGACTGCCCAACCTTTGAAAAAGACGTCCGCACCTGGTGTGAGCGGCTGGGGAAAGTCTTCCTTTCCGTAAAGGACGAGGGGGGCGAGAAGAAGACGATCCAGATACAGTTTTAGAAGACTCATGAATACACGTGGCGAGGCTGTCCACAGGTTGTAAGTGGATAGGGACAGCACGCGTCAAGCGTGCGGAGCCGGCCATAAAAGGAACGCTTCTGTTACCAAGGGGTTTTGGGGATGAAAGAGAAGGTGAAATGCTGGGAGTTCTTTGAGTGCAAAGAGAAGAAATGCCCAGTTTACAAGTCCAAGGAGCTGAGGTGTTGGCTCGTCTCGGGGACACACTGCCGGGATGAGATCCAGGGACAGTTCCTGGAAAAGATAGAGATGTGCCTGGAGTGTGAACCATTCAAGAACAACGTTGATCTCGGTTCCTTAGAAGAGACGCTACAGGTAGTCCATGAGCAGTTCACAGAATTCAGGAGAATGGTTGACGAGCGGGACAAGGAGTTGGAAGGGATCAGCCTGGAGCTGGCCTTGGGCTTGTCCGAAACTTTTCAAGCGTTGAAAAAGCTTTCTTCAGGAGACCCTTCAGTCAGGATACCGGAGGAGTCGGATTCCGAGCTGATCAGTAAGCTAAAACATCTCGTGAACGTGACTGCGGAAAGTCTTGCAGAAATCGTTGACCTCTCTCATGAGTTTGCCATTGGTTTGGCTGAACACTTTGATGTATTGCACAGAGTTTCAAAAGGTGAACTGACTGCGCGTGTCTCGGGGGGCTCCGAAGTGGAACTTTTGGAGAGCCTGAAGAATGTAACAAACGAGATGATTGAGAGCGTGTTCACGGAGATGACCGAGCGCCGGCGCGCAGAGGAAGCGCTGCAAAGGGCCCACCACGAGTTGGAGTTGCGTGTGGAGGAACGCACGGCAGAGCTTACAAAAGCCAACGTTCTTCTGAAACAGGAGATCGCTGAACGCCAGCGAGCCGAAGAGGCACTCCGGGACAGCGAGGAGAGATACCGGACCCTTTTTGAAAACTCCAGAGACGTTATCTACATCACGGCTCGAGATGGGCAATTCCTTGATATCAACCAGGCCGGACTCGAGCTTTTCGGTTATACAAGAGACGAAATGATAGGGATGAATGCCCGACAAATATATGTAGACCCCAATGACAGGTTCCTGTTTCAGCGAGAGATAGAGTCAAAAGGAGCTGTCACAGACTTCGAGGTGAGGTTCCGCAAAAAGGATAGGACGCGGATGGAATGCCTGCTGACTGCCAGTTTGCGGGAGGCCAAGGATGGAAGTATCATGGGATACCAGGGAATCATCCGCGATATCACGGAGCGGAAACGTCTCGAAGCCCAACTTCAGCAAGCACAAAAAATGGAGGCGATTGGCACCCTGGCAGGCGGTATCGCCCATGATTTTAACAACCTGCTCATGGGCATTCAAGGGAATGTGTCTCTCGTACTTTCAGACATGAATACCACGGACCAGCATTATGAAAGGCTAAAGAACACCGAAAAGCAAATTCAAAGCGGCGCCAAACTCACGTCCCAACTTCTCGGATATGCCAGAAAGGGGAGATATGAAGTCAAACCCCTTAGCCTAAACCAACTGATTGAAGAGACTTCCGAGACGTTTAGCCGAGCGAAGAGGGAGGTCACAATTCACCGCGAGCTCGCGGAAGACTTGTTTGCCGTAGAGGCAGATTCTGGACAGATAGAGCAGGTGCTTTGGAATCTGTTCATCAATGCTGCAGATGCCATGCCTGGTGGTGGGGAGCTGATCTTAAAGACGATCAATGTCACCAACAAGGACATGAAGGGGAAACTCTATGAGCCGATACCCGGCAGGTACGTTTTGTTAACGGTGACTGATACGGGGACGGGCATGTCCAGAGACATCATGGAGCGCATCTTCGATCCCTTCTTTACGACCAAGGAAAGGGGCCGTGGCACTGGTCTGGGTTTGGCTTCTGCCTACGGTATCATCAAAGGACACGGCGGCTATATTGATGTGGCTTCCAGGGAAGGGAAGGGAACCACTTTTAAGATCTATTTCCCGGCATCAAGGAAAAGGGTCCACGAAGCCTTAAAGCATTCAGACCTACTTGTGACAGGAACAGAGACCATCTTGCTGGTGGACGACGAAGAGGCCATCAGGCTAGTGGGCCAGGAGTTGTTGGAGACGATGGGTTACCAAGTCCTGCTCGCCAGTAACGGGGAGGAAGCCATAGAGCTTTATGGGAGGTACAGCGATGACATAGACCTCGTCCTTCTTGATATCGTTATGCCACAGATGGGTGGTGGTGAGGCCTATGAAAGGATGAAAGAGATCAACCCGGATGTCAAAGTGCTTCTTCTGAGTGGATACAGCATCGATGGTGAGGCCGCGGATATATTGCGGCGGGGGTGCAACGGCTTCATACAGAAGCCGTTTACCATGAAAGAGCTATCTGGAAGAATAAGGGAGATTGTGGAAAAGGGGTGGGTCACACTTCCAGGTTAGTTTCCATCCATAAATGGCCATTTTCCGCAATCCCTGCCTGAGGCAGGCAAGTTGGCGCCTGCCCCGTGGAATGCGAAGCCTATTCCTCTGGGGTCAACCAGCCCGAGGCGGACAAGTCCTCCAGAGGCGGACAAGTCTGCGGGATCGCTTGTGCGACGTACCAAATGTACGCCTCCGCGCAATCCCTTGATTTGACTCGGGGCATAAATGCCCCTCGCCCCAAGGGGCAGCCCGTCGGCTGTCCTATTTCGCAATGATGCGAAATAGCTCTTGACCTTGCGAATCCCGCTGCGGCGGGACTGGATTGGAAACTCACGCCAGTACCCATCACCGAGAGACTGATTCATGGATGGGCACAGGTTAGGAGGGCATCATCGCAAAAGGCAGCTTTCCATGAGTCATGTGCCAGCCGCGTAGCGCCACAGTCCTGATTCCTCCCTCCATTAAGACAATTGCAATAGCCAGGCAACTAGGATATACGAATCACCCGTGCCTCCAACGCCCAATGTCCTTTTTGTTACTAGGAGCACCGGAGAGATGTAAGGATGAAGAAGAACCCGACCTATCAAGAACTGGAAGAGAAGGTCAAAGAGCTGGAAAAGGAAGCCGCAGAGCGCAGAAGGGTGGAGGAAGCGCTGCGGGAAAATGAAGTCCGCCTTAAGGTCGTGTTGGATACTATTCAGGCCGGAATTGTGGTTATTGACCCCGAAAACCATACCATTGTTGGTGTCAATGCTGCTGCCGGAAAGATGTTTGGGGCTCCGAGAGAGCAAATTCTGGGCAGCGTTTGCCACAAATACATTTGCCCGGCCGAGGAAGGCGAGTGTCCGATCACGGACCTTGAACAGAACTTAGACAATGCGGAACGTGAGTTACTGACGGTGAGTGGCCGGAGGGTGCCAATTCTCAAGACAGTGGTCTCTGTCACGCTGGCTGGCCGAGAGCATTTGCTTGAGAGCTTCTTGGACATCACCGAGCGCAAGCGGGCTGAGGAGGAACGAGAGCGACTTATTGGCCAACTTCAGGCTGCCTTGGCCAAGGTTAAGACGTTGAGCGGGCTTCTTCCCTTGTGTTCGTCGTGCAAGAGAATAAGAGATGATCAGGGCTACTGGCAGCAGATCGAAGCGTATATCCGGGACCATTCCGAGGCCGAGTTCAGCCACAGTGTGTGTCCTGAATGCGCAAAGAAGCTCTACCCGGAGGTCTTTGATAAGGAGGCATAGTCGTCACATGGAATCTGGTTCAGGAGTTGCAACGCGTGGGAGTGACAATGGCAGGCATTAAATCAATAGCCACCTATTTTCCAAAGAACAGGGTCGAAAATGAAGAGCTTATTAGGAGATTTGGCCTTTCGACCAAATTCCTGATGGACAAAGTGGGGGTTGCCAGTCGTGCCATCGCGGACAAGGGAGAAACCACGTCTGACATGTGTTTTGCGGCAGCGCAGTTGTTGTTTAAGAAAAACCCTGCGTTGGATACATCTGCTGTTGATTTGCTGGTCGTTTGTACGCAGAATCCTGACTACAGACTCCCGCATACGTCTGCTCTATTGCAGGACCGGCTGAATCTGCCCAATTCTGTGGCGGCATTTGACATCAACCTGGGATGCTCGGGTTATGTATACTCCCTGGCCGTGTGCAAGTCCCTGATTGAGTCACTCGGCTTTGAAAACGTCGTTTTGTTGACGGCTGATCCCTATTCGAAAGTTCTAGACCCCAAAGACTCCTCGAGCGCGGCGGTATTTGGGGATGCTGCAACGGCAACATGGCTAAGTAATAGGGCGGATAATACCATTGGCCTGTTTACCTTTGGCACTGACGGTTCTAGAGCAGAAGATCTCATCATTAAAGCCGGCGGTGTTAAGTTTCCACTCCTTGGCGGGGGGAACAACTCTTCAGGGGAGCCATTGGAAGACCCCTTTCTGAGAATGAATGGCAAAAGACTCTTTAGATTCATAAAGAAAACCGTACCAAACGACGTGAGGAAGTGTATTAAAAAGAACAAAACCAGGCTTGAAGAGATTGACTACTTTGTCTTCCATCAGGCGAGCAAATACGCGGTTGACACCCTGATGGAAGATCTGAACCTGGAGGAATCGAAGGTGGTGCGTAACATGCTTCATTCGGGCAACACCATTTCTTCTTCCATCCCATCGGTTTTGCAGACGGTATTAGAGAAAGAAGAGTCTGGAAAGAAGATCATCCTCTCCGGCTTCGGAGTGGGGTTGTCGTGGGGATCATGTCTAATCTACTAGCTATTGTTGTGTCTCACAGATAACTTGCATGATTTCCAAGATCTCACAGAACCCAAAGGCTGAAAGCACCAAATCCCAAGCAACAAATTACTACTGTATTCAAGGCGTAAGCCGCAAACAAATCTCAAATTCCTGCTGTTCTCAAGGCGCAGGCCGCTATATCCGATGACCAAAACAAACTTTAGTTCTCCCTCTTAAAGATGAAAGAACGGTTTGGAATTTGGAATTTATCAGTTTTGATGAATGACCTTTGGTTTTTGAAATCAACTTCTGAAACACGACGACAGAAGTAGTTCTTCGAGCGAACAAGGAGGTGTGTTGTGCAGGAATATACGATTCATCCATTGGTGGTCGGAGCAAATGAAACCGACCAGGGAGTCATGACCTATCTACGCGATTACGGAAAAAGGATCTGGCTTCCTATATATGTGTTCTATGTGAAGGGTGGTGACAGGAATATCCTTGTTGACACCGGTCTCGAGCAGTTTGTTGTGCCCGATGACCTGGGGGAAACGTATGGGTTCGATATCCTTGAATTTGAGGATGCGCTTGAGACCGTGGGGCTTAAACCCGACGACATCGATGTGATCATTCATACGCACCTTCACAATGACCACTGCGAAAACGACTACAAATGCACGAATGCCAAGGTCTATGTCCAAAAGGCAGAGATGGACTTTTTCAGGAATCCCCACCCGATCGATCACAGGTACTACCCGGATGTCCTGGATGGGGTCGACGTGGTCGAGGTGGACGGGGATGCCAACATCCTTGATGGCATTGATGTGGTCTTCAGTCCAGGACACACGGT
>JAQBAU010000178.1:0-6564 GCA_032126655.1 Desulfobacterales bacterium | reverse complement strand
ACAACAAGGACCCTTTGGATATCCAGTTTGCTGAGCTCGACTTCATGAGCTTTCTCAACCGAGGCGGCAGTCGGTTCGGCAACTACGGGTAACTCTACGATGAATGTGGTTCCCTCACCGGTGGTACTCCTGAATTCCATCATTCCGCCGTGTGCCTTGACAATCCCGTAAGATATGCTCAGCCCCAGTCCTGTTCCCTTGGTATCGGACTTGGTTGTGTAGAAGGGTTCGAAAATGTGGTTCTGTTGGTCGAGTGGTATACCCGGGCCGGTATCGCCGATTTCTATTCTGAGCCGACCACCATCATGCCCGGTGCGAACTGTGAGCATTCCTGGTTCTTTCCGTTCCTTCATGGCCTGATGGGCGTTATTTACCATATTTACAAAGACTTGCTGTATTTGGCTGGGATCTGCCATGGTTTCGGGCAGTTCAGGCTCCAGCTCAGTTTTGACCTCTATGTTGTTTACCCGGAAATCATACTCCAGCATATCCAGGACGCTACGCAAGATGTTGTTGAGGTTACACAATTGCTTTTCAGGAGAGGCCTGTCGTGCGAACGATAGAAGGTTTTTGACGATCTTGGCGGCGCGCTGACCCTGACTCAATATCTGTCCTAAGTCGCTGACAGTCTTTTCCTCCTCCATCTCTGTCAACATAATCTCAGTTCGCCCTATGATGGTCGTTAACGGGTTGTTTAGCTCGTGGGCCACCCCGGCGATGAGTTGACCCAGGGCAGAGAGTTTGTCGGCCTGGATCACCTGTTGCCGGGCCTGATCCAGTCGCTGGGTCTGTTGAGTGAGTGCCTGCTCCAGATGCACAGCCGATTGTTTTGCGTCTTGGAGTAGTCTTGCATTTTCCAGGGCAAACCCAATGTGACCGAGCAATGTATTCAGGAAGCTCATGTCCGACTCGGTGAATGCCTTGTTATCCCCTCTCTTGGCAAGATTCAGCACCCCCAGAATCCGCCACTGAGCCCGAAGGGGCATGCTAATGAAAGATGAGGTTCCATATTTGGGATCGTTGGCCTTTTGAAAGCGAGGATCCTTTCCCATATCTTCCACGAGCAACGGTTCCCCAGTCTGCAACACCTTGCCGGCGATGGCTTCCCCAACGCGCATGGTGGTATTGTCAATGACGGAGTCATCCAGCCCCTCAGCAGCGGCAATGCGCAGCGTTTGGGTCTCATCGTTCAAAATCATGATAGACCCGATCTTGGCGTTTACGGCTCCCATGGTGCGTTGCAGGACGAGCTGGAGGACATCCTTGATGTCCGGGATGCGGGAAACCAGTTCGGTCAATTCGCTCAATGTGGACAGCTTGTTGACCAGGCCTTCCAGCTCCCTGGTGTGCGCCTTCAACTCTGAGAGGGTTCTGTTGAAACCGTCAGCGATGCGTGCCATTTCAGTCAGTTCAGCGGCACCCTCCGGTAATCCCAAGTTGGTTATTTCCCCTCGTTCTACTCTGGCGAAATCTCGGGCCAGGGCATTCATCTGTCTGACCACGCGCAGGAAAAACAAGAAACCCAACACGGCAACGACCAGGGCCGCCCCCAATATTACCCATACCCTCCACTCCAGGATAAGGCCGTACTGGTTGAGCACAAAGAGGAACAAAAGCACAGGCAACACAGAACTCAGGCCGAAGAGGATTACAAACTTATACCTGAGAGTTTGTCCGTCAGACGGCTTTCGGGGTGTCATGGTTTTCTCCTTTCACGGCACCCTCTTGGATAGAAAGAGGTGAGCACTCTAAAACCTTTATTTTATATCATTATTAGATTGGAACAGAGATACTATTTTTTAAGGGAGAAAATACGGGGGAAAAATCAGTAGTAAAGACCAGAGGAAGGGGGGTGGAGCGAATTCGGAGTTCGGGGATGTTTTGCGCCAGGCTTCACTTCGTGCCAAGCCGGCCGGGCTTCTATTGATTGATATATTCTTTCAGTGTTTGTACATCCTCTTTCGAAATTTCAACAAACTTGATCCCCATTCCATTGGGTTGGTCTGTTTCTCCTGCCACTTTCCTTGCCCATACCACTTCGCCTTTGACTTTCAAGGGATCTGCAATACCTGGCAATTGTAGTTCGAGCAGAAACTGCTCGCCCTTCTGGAATGGAGTTTCGGTCTTAATGAAAAGGCCGTTGCTACCGACATTTTCTGTGTGCGCATCGAAAAAGGCCTTCTTGTCTGCGTATTTTAGTGACAAGGCCTTGCGGGTTCGAGGCTCCTGTCGTGATGAAAACTCGATGGCTCGATCAATCGCCTGTTGGAATCTCTTTACCAGGGCCTCGAGAATGGCCTTCAGCTCTGGAGAGAGTTTGCCGAATTCACTATCCAAATATGCGCTATCAATAATCTCAACGCAAGTGTCACCAACAGCCCGCGCCGTGCAAGTCCGTCTATCACCTTCGAAAAAACCGAGTTCCCCAAACACGTCCCCAGCTTCAAGCGTTGCGATGATACACTTAGCTCCTTTAATCGTCTTGGAAATTTCCACAGTACCGGAGCGGATTACATAGACCCGGTTTCCTGACGTGCCCTCTTCAATGATAGTCTTGCCATCGTCATAAACTTCTTCAGCTACTGTAGGAAGCATAGCAAGGCTCTCCCATGAAAGTTTGCAGGACAACGCCAGCAAATGTTCTCTCTATAGACCTGACCCTCGGTGGCATAATGAACTTCAACTATATAGGACTTCCTGGGCGTTCACAGGCATATTGGAGATCAAATCAACCAACCGGGCGGTTACATTTCCCTATCCTGCGTCTTTCATCGCGGGCATCCTTCAATTCTGTAATATATTCATTATGGTAGAATTTCAGTTGTGTGTCAAGATACAACGCCACGCGGCGCGGGAACTCCGACTTCGCTAAAGCTACGGCGGGACACGCACCGCAAGCCGCAAAATGAAGAGAGGAATTAGGTAAATTACCCGCCGTAGGCCCTTCGACGGTTCGACAGGCTCACCGCAAACCAGGCTCACGGCAGGCAAAAAAAAGGCAGGGTTCATTATTGACCCTGCCTTGCTTTTTGACGACTGAAGATTGGGTTGGCTCTTAGACCAGCCCTCCGATTGTTTGGGTTTGGATACAACTTGCCAGCTGGGATATCTGGCCCTGGGTCATTTCGCCGAATTGTACACCACATCGTCTCATGGCTCTGCAGCTGACCGGTAATGGTCCATCCGCTTTGCATGTAACCGTGTCAGGTGTTTCCAGGTCTGAAACGGCCTTTATTGGTACTCTACCCACGCACATATCACTCTCCGACAAGTATATGTCCACATGTAATTCGTGTGCAGGCTTATCGGGCTGTGAGTTAATATAGCGAAACGAAAGCCCACCCATGCTGATATCTAGGATTTGACCCAGTATGGAATTGCTCGGACCAAGGGTAACAAACGAACCTTCCGGAACCTGATATCGTCTGTGTTGTCTGTGTTCTTTCCTCTCTGTCATAACACACCCCCTGTTGGGGAATTGACAACATGCCTCAACCATACACTTAGTTTCTTCAAGGATAGTCACTTATCCTTAAGAAAACAAGGGAAATAAGCAAGAGCCATGAAATTGTGATTTTTTGCTGGAGGACGCGCTGGTTTACCGCAGAAACGCATAGGAAATGTTTTTGCAGCCACGTTCATGGACCGCTGACCCCTAACCCCCGGGCTGACGTCTAAGGATTAAGATATTCTTTCAGTGTCTGTTCGTCATCTGCCGCGATTTCAACGAACTTGACCCCCATTCCATTTGCTTGGCCCTCTTCTTCCCCTTGTTTCCTTGTCCACACCACTTCACACTTAATTTCCATAGAATCTGGAAGGCCTGGCAATACGAGTTCGAGCAGAAACTGTTCACCCTCTTCGAATGGATTGTTGGTCCTGATGAAGAAGCCCTGGGTGCCCACGTTCTCTGTGTGTGCATCGACAAAGGCCGCCCTATCTGCATAGTTCAGGGACAAGGTCTTCTGGGTTCGGGGCTCTTTCCGCGATGTATACTCGACAGCTCGATCAGTCATCTGTTTGAATCTTTTGACCAGGGCATTGAGAACGGTCCTGAACTCTGAAGAAAGCTTATTGTATTCGGTATCCAAATATGTTCGATCAAGAATCCCGACGCAAGTTTCACCGATAGCCCGCGCTGTGGCAATCCGTGGAACACTTCCCAAGAAACCGAGTTCTCCAAAAACTTCACCCGGCCCAAGCCTTGACACGATATACTTCTTTCCTTCAATCGTCTTAGAGATTTCCACAGTTCCTGAGTTGACCACATAGACCCAGTCTCCTGAAGAACCCTCCTCAATAATAATGTCGCCATCCCGATAAAACTCTTCAGATGCTGTAATAAGCATAGAAAGAACCTCCCATCAAAATTGGCAGGACAACACAGGGTAGTCTTCCCTTCGAGGCATTACCCACCCTTTGGTTCGCGTCATATCCACTCCGCTCGATTCTGGTAGCAAGTATTCTCCGATTGCGCGTATCAGTTTATGAGAATTGGCCGGGTGCGTCAAGTTCGTCTATATCTTTAGAATATCAGGTTCAGGAGAAGTCCGTATTCCGTCGTTCGATTTGCCGGCTCTATCACGACTAATCCGGTTGGTGCGCCAAAATAAGTCAAAGGGACCGGGTCTGACTCGTCTATGTCCCAATATCTTATGAAAGGTTCAACAGACAGGGCAAAATGTCTGGCAAGCTGCGCCTTGATCCAAAGAGAACCCTTCAAGCCATATCCGCCTCCCTGTTCGGCACTCAAATGCACGCGAGGCAGGCCATAGAGAACATCGGATAGGTCAGTCTCGGTCTTGGCGCTCCAGAGGAAGTCGTATTCTCCGCTTATCCCATATGTCCACCTGGGGGAGAAGGCACCGAAGAGAGCAAGACCAATGGGAGAGTACCAGTATGTTATCTCTCTTTCGTAAAAACCGGTTCCCTGACCTTGATTGTTCCAATACCGATACCCTACGCCTGAGAAAGGAGTCAGTAAACACTTGCCGATAGGAAAATCAAGGCCGAGCAAAGCACGCCATTCAAGTATCCAGTCCTCTGTATCCCCCTGGAATGGCTCGCCCGCCTGTGAGGATCCGTCATCCTCGCCGTCCCCAATCTCCTGTAAGAATCCGTCATACCTGAGATCGCCCTGGGCGTACTCAATGCTTGTGCTCAGCAATGCCTTCTTGTGGTAGGTGTAACTTCCCATGATGCCGTACATGTCCCCATCTACTTGAATATCTATGCTCGGCTCCTCGTAGAGGAAATGGAAGACCGAAGGGGCAATTGTGAAAGCGTGCTCAGGGACGACAGGCTGTGTAGCTTGGGCAAAACCGAATGAAGATGAGAACACAAGACAGATACCAATAAGAGAAAGACACCTTGAGACTTCTTTGGCCTTTGCCGAGTTCTTTGTCATGGGATTCCTCCTTTCCTTGAAGGCTTGCGACTCATAGCTGATACCCAGCCATGAATCAGTCTCTTTGTGATGGAAACTAGCTGATCTCGGGAAATCTTACTCATTCTCTTGGTGCCATACTACTCGTTCTAATATGCGGATTAGATTGTGAGACTCCTCGTCTATTTGGCTCTCCCGAACAAACCTGTATTTTGCAAAGGTGTTTAATCTCGAGAGCAGTAATTCGCAGACTTCGTGAAATGCTGCCTTCCGTATTTCTAAATCTGTGGGTTTCAGTGCGATCCACTCCGTTGCAAGTGCTATTGTGCACGTACGACCTTGCTGGTTGGTTATGCAGACAGACTGGGCATTGTATAGATACAGCTTGTGTTCAAAGTTGACCTCCCAGCCCATGAGGCCAAAAATATCAATATACTTACGGACTTCTTTGCAAAACAAGTTAAAATGTCTCTTAGTGGTCGGGTACACTATTTCTTCTTCTTCCATCTGTTTCCTCCTTTTAGGTTTGCCACGGACCATTCGACGGTCCGACCCCGCGGCAAGCTCGCCTCAAGCAATCTCAAGGCAAACCCACAAAGACAAAATTCTTTTGCCCTTCAAGGACTAACAGCTACTTAAGCCTGCGCACGTCGGTGTGAATCTGTGGATAAAATCCGGCTTTTTCCCTTGGCAATAATTCTGTATGTTTCTTTGTATATCTCCTTACGGGGGCCGATTGCTACAATGTCAATTGTGTGTTTTTCTGACATTTTGTAAATAATTCTGAACTGGCTTACCCGAAAACTCCGCAGACCGTTCAATTCGTCTTTCGGGAGTATTCCGCAATACGGCTCAGAGAGAATTGTCTGAAGCGATCCCCTGACTTTCTTCCTGAGATCCGGGTGCATGCCCTGAATAAGGACCTCAATGTTATCTGGAACTCTGAGTTTCACTGTCCCGGTTTCCGTTTCCTATGTTTTGTCCGAACAGCTCTTCGAGGGTATACAGTTTCGCATTCTTTTTCTTCAACGCAGCAAGCCCGTTCTTGATTTCTTCAATCAGTGCCTGGTCTGCACGAATGAGATTCGTCTCTTTCCAACCCTCAAACTCATCAGGGCTGACTAAGACAGCAGCGGGACGACCATTCTTCGTAATCACGATCTCTTCGTCGGTCGTAC
>JAQBAU010000177.1:0-9242 GCA_032126655.1 Desulfobacterales bacterium | reverse complement strand
CGGTGGGTCTGCTTGCCCTGCTTGTCGCGCCGTAGCTTTAGCGAAGGCGGAAGCTATGAGCTCTTATTGCCTTACGCCTTGAGCCTTACGCCTTTCGTTACATCTCTCGAAACGGGTTCCTGATAGTTACACTCCGAACGACCTGTCCATCAGACAGGTCTTCCGTGAACAGCAGCGGTGAACCGGCTTTCAAGGCCGCCTCGATAATGAGGGAATCCCAAAACGAGTATCTATACTTCACCTGAATATCCACGCCGTTCAATACAGATTGCCCATCTATGACAACAACGTCCCATGTGAGCAGATCACTTATAATCTCCTTAGCGGTCCTTGTATCCATGGGCCTTGGTATCTTCGTGGTAACACTCACAAAGAATTCCTGCAGGACTTGGGTGCTGAGCACCCCAAGGCCCGAGGCCCAGAGCTCTGAGACAATCCTGTTCGCTATTTCATGTTTTTGCCCCGCTGTATTGTCGTATGCGTAGACAAGAATATTCGTATCCAAGAATGTCTTATCGTCTTGCATGAAGCTCCTCTCGCGTCGTAGAAATCTGACCCTCTGTCCCCAGTTTGAGCCCCTTTTTGAGAAGTTTTACCTGCCTATCCCTCGCCCTCCCGTAACCTGTCATGTCTCTGACTTTTTCTTCCAGGGATTCTCTTAAGAGCTGGCTCAGAGACTTGTCATGGCTGGCCGCAATCACCTTAGCCTTCTTTAGCAGTGATTTGGGCAACGATAGTGTTACATTCTGTCTTTCCATGGCCTTTCTCCTCCTACTGATCAAGCTTCACGTAAATACGTGTACCACGTTTTTGCGTGACCTGTCAACAACCAGCCCGATTCGAATTGATATGACCATAGAAGCAGACAAAATCCTTTTATCACCATTCCCTTTGAGCAAAGACACTGTTTCCTTGCGTGAAAAATGCGGAGAGGAAATCAGGCCTGCCGGTGGGTCTTGCCGCGCCGACTTGTCCCGCCATAGCCTTGCCTGTCCTGAGCTGGTCGAAGGGCCTGTCCTGAGCTGGTCGCGCCGCAGCTTTAGCGAAGGCGGAAGCGAAGTCGAAGGGGCGACGGCGGAAGCCTTGGCGACGATGGTCAGTCAGGCCGCTTATTGGTTTTACCTGGTAGCTCTTCTAAGGCACAGTAGAAGCCTGCCTGTGGTGCTTGTCCCGCCGTAGTCTTGACGAAGGTGGAAGCTTGCTTGGGGTGAGCTTGTCGAACCGTCGCGGGGTCGAACTGCCGCAGGGCCTGTCCTGAGGTTCACGAAGGGATGCGTGTTTGGCTTTACGCCTGACGCATTGGGAACCAAGGCGTTAGGCGTACAGGTGAAGACGGGACATAAACTCGTCAAAATCTCTGCGTACTCAGCGTCTCTGCGGTGAAACAATCTCTGTGTCTCTGTGAGCTCTGTGAGAGATATGCTTTTGCCTGCCGTGAGCTCAGTCGAACGGTCTGTGTGTGCCTGCCGTGTCGTAGCTTCATGCGAAGACTGGTCTGTGGCCAATTATTCTTTTGGATTTGTCTTTGCCCCCTTGTTCTCTGTACCTGAACCAAAGCACAATAAGCAGCCCCGTTGAAAACATAGACAACCCATTACCAAAAATGAACACAAAGTCCCTCACATACACAGAATACGATTGCAGCAACCCCATACCAAGCATCAAGACGCTGAGATACACGATGCTGAGATCACCCGAGCGTTTCAACCTGTAGGTCTTTACAACCTGAGGTATCGCGCTGGCACAAATAATCAGCGCCCCCGTAGTACCTATTATTTCAAATACTGCCGCCATCTGCATTTGTTCCTATCTTTCTCTCCGTCGAAGGGCTTGCCCTGCTTGTCCGCCGTAGCTTTAGCGAAGGCGGAAGCGAAGTCGAAGGGTGAGCTCTGTGAGAGACAAGCTTTTGCTGTGAGCTGTGAGCTATGAGCTATAAGCTTTTTTCAGCTATGAGCTATGAGCTGTGAGCTGTTATCGCCTTACGCCATCCTTTCATATAGGTGTGACAGATACGGTCATGATGGATGAAAGAAATATAGATATGCCCTATTTGGTAATTTTAGGTTGTGATATCAGTCAGTTAGTTGGCGTATCCGGACTTGAAATATGTTGAACTGCAAAGCGAAGGCATCCCCCCTCCTACCTTCTCACACCTAAGAGAGGTGATCGGCAGTTCTAAAATGTTTCAATTTGTTGGCCTGGAGTAATTAAAAATGAACATATTTAAACTATCGCTTGACTTTGGTTTAAATATGGTCTATTTTATTGTCTATGAATCATAAAAACAAAACAAAAATAAACCGACTGATCACTCAGTGGCCCAGGGGCACGGTTGCTACTGCCTCATATTTGAACAGTATAGGCTTCACCGGCGATCTCCTGAACAGATACAAGACAAGCGAGTGGATCCAGTCATTCGGGCGAGGTGCCTATAAGCTCTTCGGGGACAATGTTGAATGGCCCGGAGCCCTTTATGCACTTCAAACACAGCTTAACCTCAACATCCACGCTGGCGGCAAGAGCGCACTTGAAACAAAAGGCTATGCGCATTATCCGCCGTCTGAGTTACATAGACTATTTTTGTATGGTGTCCGTGGCCAGAAACTGCCGGCCTGGTTCAACAGAGACGCATTGGGGATAGATATCGTCTATGCCAGGACCAATCTCTTCCCAAGTGATTTTGCACAAGGCTTCAGCGAATTAAAGGACAGGGAATTCTCAGTGAAGATCTCTTCCCCTGAAAGGGCTGCAATGGAAATGCTTCACCTTGTTCCGAAGACGGTTGGGTTTGAGGAAGCTTTTTTGATAATGGAAAACCTCGTCAGCCTTCGTCCATCTTTGGTGGAGGGGCTGCTGGAGCACTGCAATTCCATAAAAGTCAAAAGACTGTTTTTGTATATGGCAGATGCGCATGGCCACCCATGGCTGTCCCGGGTTGAGTTATCAAGAGTCGACCTTGGAAAAGGGAAAAGACATTTGGTGAAACACGGCAAGCTGGATAAGAAATACAATATCACTGTCCCCAAAGATCATGAAGAGGTGGCCCTGTGACTGAAGCGGTTTACTTCAAGCAGGCAGAGTTGATGCTCAGGATCTTGCCGCTTATTGATACTGAAAATGTGTTTGCCATAAAAGGCGGCACCGCGATCAATTTCTTTGTGAGAGATCTGCCCAGACTCTCAGTTGACATAGACCTTGCTTATCTGCCGTTAAGTGACAGAAATGCCGCACTTGAAGATATCAGCAAGGCGCTGATGAATATCTCTGCCAAGATAGAAAGAACGTTTCCGGGTGTTAAGATCGTTCACAAGAAACTGCGCGATTCCGGTTTTCTCAAAGGCATGGTTATCAACAGGGATGGAATCACCGTCAAGATAGAACCTAATCTGGTTATTCGAGGATCTATTTACAAACCTGAAATGAAGCCTTTATCTGAAAAAGCCCGGAAAGCCTTTGAGCTTGCAATGGAGATACATACACTGAATGTGGCAGAGCTGTATGGAGGCAAAATCTGTGCGGCTTTGGACAGGCAACATCCACGAGACCTTTTTGATGTGAACATGATGTTCAAGCATGAAGGCCTTACTGATGCAATACGCAAGGCATTCATTGTCTATCTGATCAGCCATCCGAGGCCCATGATTGAGCTGCTGAATCCGGGATTAAATGAGATGAGAGATGTATATGACAATGAATTTAAAGGGATGAGCATAGAAGAAGTAGATTATGATGAGCTCGTAGCAACGAGAGATCGGTTGGTCGTATTGCTATTGAAATCTCTGAAGCCCCGGGAAAAGGAATTTATTGTATCAGTCAAAAGCGCTAGGCCCGAGTGGGGTCTGCTCGAATTGGAGGGGGTTGATAGACTGCCGGCTGTGAGATGGAAACTTCTAAACATTGAGAGGATGAATAAAGCCAAACACGAAGAAGCTCTCAACAAGCTGAGAGAATATCTCGGTGTATGAGTCAACGACCACCCGCATAGCGGGTGGCTTGGATTTCCGCCATAGGCGGAAAGACAAAAGCACGAACGTGCTTCCATCGTTGCGTTTGTCACCGCGCGCAAAGCACGCGGTTTGAAACAAACAATCAGTCATCTGTCTTCCTTCATCTACATAACATACATGGTATCTACTCGATCCTGCTGTTGTAGAAATTCAAGCTGTTCTTGTATTGTCGAAAACTCGGAAAGGTTCAATTCCTCAAACTCATCCGGACCAGTATTCGTTTTTCTCCTGACGTTCTCAACAATGTCATCCAGTTGGTGTTTTGAAACCTCAGGGACTCTCACGACCGAGCTTTTCTCGGGCACACCTTTTACCACTTTGAAGTTATAGCTCACCATTTCCAACATGCCATTTGTTTTTTCTTTTGTTAATATCCGGTATTCAAAATGGTGGCTGCGCCCAGCCAGGGGCCGAAAGTAGTAGAACTTATACAATCGTTCACCCTTTTCTATTTTCATGAGATATGGATCATGTTGTGCGTGTGGTTGTTCGGCGTTCACGGATGTGTTCCAATCCTTTTTTTCATTGCGTCTCGACTATTTAAGGGTAAAGCCTGCACACTACGCAGTTTTGTCAAATGTGTAGGTCTGAGCCCTTGTCTTTCTTTCCCACCGTTAACCGCACTTCACAACTAGCCTTCTTGCAGGCGATCTATGAGCATCTGGGCCAGATTGACCGACCAGAATTCTCCCGGCCTGGTAAGGTACAGGCAGCCATCTGTGCGCTTGATTAAGCGTACTTTTTCCCACTGAGAAATGATTGGCCTCAAGATGGTCAAGAGATCAAGATCATGGCGCTTGGAAAGCGCCTCCAGGTCGCAATAGCCGAGTTCCATCTGGTAAGAAATGTCTCTGAAAAGGAAATCCCTTTGGGCGCGACGCATCCCAAAGGAAAGAGGCTTTTCCCCGGCTTTGATCGCACGGAGATATTCCTTGAGGTCGCCCTCCACAAAGAAGAAATAGTCTTTGAGCCAGCCGCCGGCCCCGGAGCCAAGGGGCACACAGTCACTGCGGCCCCGGGAAAAGAGATTGTAAAGACTTCTTTCCCTGCTAATGCGAGCCCAGTGGGCCAAGGAAAGGCGGCGGTAGTGAGCCGCCTCCATACGTTCTACGCCTCGAACATAATAGTCTGCCTGTTCCTTCAAGGTGGCTGGTCTGGGCAAGGAACCTTTTGCAACCGACTTTTCTAACGGCCCCCCTCTGAAGACATTTAGTTGGTAAAGATCACAGCCATCCAGCTCAAGGGAAAGAAAAGCCTTGATATCGTCCTCCCAGATCTCAAGCGACTGGCCTGGCAAACCATAAATCAAATCGATAATCACGGCTGCCTTTCCCAGGTCCCGAAGATAAGTCAGGGTTTCAATGACCTTTTCTCTCGGGTCTCTTCGGCCCAGACGTTTTCTGATCCGAGTATCAAAGGTCTGGACCCCCAGTGAAAAGCGATTTATGCCGGCACTCAAAGCGCCCTCGATCTTTTTCTTGGTAAGATTGTAGATCCGCCCCTCAAGGGTGATTTCACAATCGTTGGAAAGGGGAAAAAGGGTTTTCACGGTAGAGACCAGCCCTGTCAATGATTCGGCAGGAAGGGCCGTGGGTGTACCGCCACCAAAGTAGACGGCGTGGAAAGGATGGGCACTCATAAAAGGAGCCCTGGCCGTAAGTTTCATCTCTTGAATAAGGGCCGCTACATATTGCTTGGCAAGATCCGAACGATAAGCATTTCTGTAGAACCCACAGAAAACACAATGATTCTCACAAAAAGGGATGTGGACATAGATCGTACGTATCGGGAGGCCGTCTTCGACAGCCGTGACACCTGCCCAAAGCGCAGGCAATTCGTCGGGGCGGATTGACTCACCTCGAGGCATGGCGTGGACGGCTATTTTAGAATCAAAGGCGTCATGGAGAGGATCGTCGGTTTTGTTGTTAAGAGGGACGGGCATAATTAACTGACTCTCTCTGTGAAGAGCGGACGCTGGGCAGCTTTCAGCTATGACCTGACCCCACTCTTTTCTCTTTTCCGCATCAGCTATCAGCTATGAGCTAATTCGCTCTGCGCTATGCGCCACGCCCTATGCGCTTTTCTCTTTCCCTTTCGCCTTGCCTGTCGTGAGCTTAGTGGTCGAACGACGCCTTACGCCATGCGCCATGCCTCATGTACGTCCCCAATGTTCATACTTCTCTTTCTACTCCTTTTCCTTCGCGCGAAGCGTTACGCGGAGAATCTCGCCGGGACGCCAGAGGCGCATGCGCGGCCCCCACGTACCCGTGCCGCGGCACACGATCACCGGCATGCCGTCCACCTCGTACCGTCCTTCCAGCAGCGGGTAGACCCTGCGAACCACATAGCCGAAGGGCCATATCTGCCCGCCGTGGGTGTGACCACAGAGCATCAGGTCCACGCCGGCGCTCGCCACCCTCTCGGTCTGCCACGGTGTGTGGGAGAGGAGGATGGTCGCACACGCAGGCCGCCTTGCCAGCGCCTGCGAGATCGGGTCTCCGTCTCGGCCGGCTCGGTGCCTGGCGGTCAGATCTTCCACGCCTGCCACGACGAGGCCAGGCCGGACTTCAACCCACTGATTTCGCAGCACCTGGAAGGCAGCCTCCTCGACCAGCCTCATGCTCTTGTCGCCCCCGCCGTGGAACTCGTGGTTGCCAGGAACAGCCAAGACACCGAGCGGTGCGGAGATTCGGCGCACAATCGGAAGCAGCTCACCCCGGGGCTGGCCGTGTCCTTCGAAGAGGTCGCCGAGCAGGACCACGAGGTCGGGGCTCTCCGCCTGGACCTGGGCGATTCGCGCCGCCAGCCAACGCTCGCCGATCAGCGAGCCCACGTGAAGGTCGGACATGGCGACCAGCACCGTGCCGTCCATCTCATCGGGAAGACCAGCAAGGCGCACCTCATAGCTTTGTACCACCGGCGGCCGCAGGCCTTGAACGAGCGCGATCACGGAAAGTACCCCGCCCGCGACCAGGGCCAACCCTCGCAAAGAGGGCGCTGACCGGGGCAGGAGGAAGCCGAACCCCGTGACGAGGTCAATAGCAAGGAGACAGACGGAGGTCAGGAAGAGCATGCCCATCCAGGTCATGCCGAGAAACTCAAGCGTCGCGGCCGGGGCTCCCGTGCCGCCGTGACCAAAGACGCGGCCAAAGTAGAACATTGCCCAGAGGACTACGCCTGCCCCGATCAGGAGCTTTCGGGAAACATGCCGGTTCACGAGCGGCACCGAGGCGGCGCGCCAGAAGACGTAGATGTGCATCAATGTGCAGGCGGAAACAAGAATTATTCCGAACAAGGCCCCCCCCGTGCGTTACTCGCCATCCCCGAGTCGGGGTTATTAGTTAGTGCCCATCCTAAGAACCTCCTGCAGGCTTGCCCGCCGTTACTTTGGCGGGCATGCGGCTTTCGCTTAACGCGAAGAGTTTAGCGGAAGACGGGAGAAAGACTCATTCCCTCTCTGTGAACTCTGCGAGCTCTGTGAGAGATTGGTTTTTGGTCTGTGTGGGCCTGCCCGCCATAGCTTTAGCGACGGCGGGTCTGCGTGTGCCTGCCCGCCATCTTGTCCGTCGAAGTCTTGACGTAGACGGAAGCCTTGGCGACGGCGGGTCTGCGGCTAATATCTTCTTTTGCTCTTCCCGGCGGTCAACAACATCCCCTATTTCATGTCTATTTCTTGGAAGCCGATTTGCCCGAGCGACTCTTCGAAGGTGGCCTGTACAACCCGGCTTCATTCGCGCCGACCAGACCGGCCCGATATGAGCGGTCATCGACCAGAGAGAGTCCCACAATCATAGACCTCGTCAAAATAGGCACTCTCCGAATCTGGTCTAAACGTTCTGCGATCCGTTCCAGTGGCTCATCGCGTGTCATCCAGTGGTACCTGTCATATGCCTTCAGGTTCAAAGGCCGGGTGTAGCCCCGCAGTGTTTTCTCGCGCTCCACGTTGTAATACTGCTCAAAGTACGACAAGACGAGTTCCCGCAGCGTACGATGAATCGGCTCGCGAAACCGCAAGCCCGCAAAATTCGAACTGGCCAAGGCGCCCCAATGCCCGTGGCGCTTGAATGGTGCCACCACATGGTCGTCGTCCCGCCGATTGGGCAGCATATCCAGGATCAATGGAGGATAGCCAAGACGGCGCAGCATTGCGGCGGCAAATAAGGCCCCGTCAAAGCAATGAGCAATTCGCTCACGGACGACGCGCAGCGGGCAACGATAGGCGTCCTCGGTGCTGTATTTGAGTTCACCAAGAAAAGCCTGGATTTTGGCCGGCGTGGTCAGGTGTGCAATAACTTTGCGTTCAGACCCGGTTAAGGCATCATCAAAAGCTGCAACGGCTGACATCGCGACTCCATACCGCAAGGGGTCATGAGATAGGGCTTGATTAGTATCGTTTCTTAATTGACTCCAGAATCTTTCTGGACATTGCTTCATCACCAAAGGCCCCAACGCGAATTTTGATTTCTGTCACAGCATCGGATTGTTTTGTGAGCTTAACCACGATTTTCTTGTCACCCGCCCCGCGAGCGGTGAGTTCCCCATTGAATGCATCTTTCTCGGAGCTCGTGACGACAAGTTCCAAATCGCTCATCGCTTGCTTTGCAGCTGGCCAAGCCTGATCCAGAGAAACATCTTCTATTGATTTCAGTTCTCCGCGGACATAGGCGACAGCGCCTGCACCGGCCGCACCGCCTACCAAGAGCGCCGCGCAGCCATAACTGAGCAATAGGCTTAACAAAACCATCGCTGCGATCAATGACCGGTTGTGACCCATAATGTGCCCTCCCTTATTCGATCTTCTCCTATAGTCACATAAATCATTTAGAAGTAATGATTCAAGCCCAAACTTATCTCCGGGCGATAGAAGCCAAAGAAATAGGGGCCGTACATAAGATTGTCAAAATCATTCATGAAACAAGAGATATGCATGCTTGATCTTCTTGGTAGCCTCACCTGCGTACTGAGGTCAACTCACTCTATCAACTTATGATTTTGTGTACGTCCCCTATTTCATCGAGGCTACTGATATAAAATATTTCATTAGCTCATTGTGAATTTCGTCGTCGATGTGTGGGGCAAACGGAGAGTCCTTAATTTCGTTAATGACATAATTCAACCTAAGGTCACCAGGCAATGAATTGATGAAGTCTTTCATGACACCTATTACCATTGTTCTATAGATGCCATGATCTACTTGGCCATCATTAAGCCGATGTTTCATATGGGTCAGAATAT
>JAQBAU010000176.1:0-24032 GCA_032126655.1 Desulfobacterales bacterium | reverse complement strand
TGGCCCCCTTACCCTTTTCACTGTACACATTGATGATTCCGCCATGGTTCTTTATGATCCCATACGCAGACGAAAGTCCCAAGCCTGTGCCACGGCCGAGCTCCTTGGTGGTGAAAAACGGGTCAAACACCCTTTTTTGCGTCTCCTTATCCATGCCTACGCCGGTGTCGGTAACGGATATCTTCACGTAATTGCCAGGCCCTACACCAAAGGGCATGGCATAGCTATCATCCAGGTACACGTTCTTGGTTTCAACATATAGGTTTCCTCCATCCGGCATGGCCTGCCATGCATTGACATAGAAGTTTAACAGCACCTGCTCGATCTGCGCTTGATCTACCTCCACCGGCCAAATCTCTTTCTGGTGTTTTGCGTGAACCTTGATCTCCTTTTTAGTCCGGCCAAACATCTCACTACTCTTCTCCACAAGCTCATTCAGGTCAGTCGGTTTAACTTCGTATTTTCCGCCCCTGGCAAAACCTAAAAGCTGTCTGGTAAGCTCTGCCCCTCTCTGGACCATATCTTCGATCGCCTTGAGATGTCCAAAATGTGGATGGTCCTGGTCCGTGTGTAACGACACCAGAGACGTATTCCCCTGGATTCCCATAAGCACATTATTAAAGTCATGGGCGATGCCCCCAGCCAGGGTCCCTATGGCCTCCATCCTTTGAGCATGTTGTAGTTGGGCTTCAAGGCGTTTTGGCTCGGTAATGTCCTTGAGGCTGTGCGTGTAGCCGGTTAGTTCCCCTGCACGATTCATTATTGGAGAAGTAGAGCATATAAAAGTCCCACCCAGCCTCGGTTCAGTCAACTCCGTGGTATGTGGTCCTAATGTCTTCATCGTGCGCACCAGTGGGCACCCCCTCGTTGGATGGTTTTGTCCGTGCACCGCTTCGTAACACTGCTTGCCGACCAGACTTTCTTTGTTAGTGCCCAAACCTTCGGCTGCTGCCCTGTTCACACGAATGATCTCGTGTTTTTCATTTAGAAGCATTACCATGTCGGTGATGGCGTCGAATGTGTTCTCCCAGTCTTCTTTGGCTTCCACCACAGCTTCCACGGCGCGCTTTTCATCGGTGACGTCCGTTGCCACACCTTCCAGGTAGCCCTTTTCCGGATAGATACGAGCTGCATAACGTACCCATATGACTGCACCGTCATTTCGCGATAGCCGAGCCTCGAAATTTCTGATCTCTCCGGTGTCCCGGATTTCGGCCAACATGCGTTCACGTGTTCCCGGATCAAGATAATGTTCCGTGGTGACAAACTCGGCGATACACGCTTCGCGGCTCTCATAGGCAAACATCTCCGCAAGGCGTTCGTTGCACTCCAGCATCTTCCCGTCGCTAACCTTTGTCTGAAACATGCCCACCTGGGCGTTGCTAAACAGGTTGCGATATTTGTCCTCACTGTACCGCAAGGCATCCATCGCCTCCTTGCGTTCCAAAAGCATTTTTTCCTCAACCTGAAAGATGTCCCAAAAAAGACGGGCAGCAATATGGTCGACCAATCGGACACGATCCGGCTTGGTTCGGGCGATTTCTTGGGCTACTTCATCGTGACCCGTTAGCTCGATAATCATGTTGAGATCTTTGAGCGCAAACAGATCATGGTGATCCAGTGTCGTATAGATCCCTTTTTCCTGGGCGTATGTATAACCCACGGCCTTTGGATCGGTGCAAGCTACCCCGACGAGGTTCATCTGGAGCTGGCTGAGCTTCTCGGCAAATATCATGTCCATGATTGCCTTACACCCTGGGCCACCTCCCACAATGGCCACGTTAATTGCCTTGTCCTGTTTCATGATTTCACCCCTTGGATAGCGGAGCTTTCTCAACCATGCTTCAACTCAATGACATACCCTGACTTTCGCAACCCTTCTGAAACTTCATTCAGGTGCTCCCAGCCCCTTGTTTCGAGTTCAAGTTCTACGCGGCTCACATAGATCGGCAGATCTTCTTCGTTTCGACGGTGATCAATTTTGAGTACATTGGCCTGTAGTCTGGCTATCAGCGTTAGCAATTCGGCAAGAGATCCCGGGGTATCCTCCAAATTGACAGCGAACTTCATCATACGACCGTTTCGCAACAAACCTTTTTTCAGAATTCGGTTGAGGAGAGGCGTGTCAACGTTGCCCCCACTAATGACCAATACCACCTTGGACCCTTTTGGAATCGCCGTAGATGGATTGATGAGGGCTCCTACAGGCACGGCACCCGCTCCCTCTGCCAGGATCTTTTCTCGTTCGAGAAGGGTCAAGACGGCATATCCGATCTCCTCCTCTTCAACGAGAAGGATCTCATCCACCTTTTCTTGAATGATCTGAAAGGTCAGCTCACCAGGCTGTTTCACTGCGATCCCATCAGCGATGGTCTTTTCAGCTTCAACTCCAACAACCTGTCCCAACTCACGGGAACGGTATGCAGACGGGCAGGCCGCGGCCTGAACTCCGATTACGCGTGTTTCCGGCCTTATGGCTTTTGCGGCCGCTGCGATCCCTCCAATCAAGCCTCCACCACCAATCGGCACCAGGATAAGGTCCGGATCAGGAAGTTTGTTAAAGATCTCGAGTGCAATAGTCCCCTGCCCGGCAATGGTTTCAGGGTCATCATAGGGATGAATGAAGGTCATTTCCGTTTCAGCTAATACCAGGGCCTCGTCAATGCACTCAGCAATACTTTGGCCCTTCAAAAGGACTTGACCCCCGTATGCACGCGTTGATTCCTGTTTTGTGATCGAGGCCCATTCAGGCATGACGATGGTTGCTGGGACCCCTGCTTCGCGGGCCGCCAGGGCAACCCCCTGTGCGTGATTGCCTGCAGAGGCTGCAACGACCCCTCGAGAACCAATGCGACTCAAGTTACTCTGTATTTTGTGCGTGGCCCCTCTCAACTTGAAGGATCCGGTCCTCTGGAGATTCTCTAACTTGAGGAAAACCTCGCCGTTGATCTGTTTGCTGAAAAAAGCACTATGGACAAGCGGGGTGCGAAGGACTCTCCCGTGAAGTGTTTGATCAGCTTTCCGGATGTCATCTAGTGATACCAATTCGAACCTCTCCTTCAGCCACATAGTATGCGGGGCAATAGGAAGTGTTCTGGCAGTCAGTCTGCCCTGAAGGCCTCACCCGACTCGCTTTGTCCTGAAACCATCACGAGCGCATCATCAGTTTCATAGTAGCCAGGAATCTTTCCGACAACTTTCATGCCGAGTTTCCTGTAAAACGCCACGGCATCTTGGTTCTTTGATCTGACCTCAAGGCGTAACTGTGTGTTAGCACACTTCAGAGCGTGCCGGAATAATATCTTCCCAAAGCCTTTTCTTCTGTGCGTGCGCTCAACCGCAGTAGAGTGTATATGCCCCTTCATATCAAAGATAATGTATCCAACAACGTCTTCGGGTGCCTCAATGACCAGAAAACCATCCGGACAGTTCTTTGAGTACTCTATGAACAGGTCTTTCGAGTATGCTGTCTTTGGAAATGCCTGCTGTTCAATCTCAAGAATCTTGTTGATGTCCCCTATTTCGAACTTTCGGATCCTGCCATGGCGTATGTCACCCATATTCAAACGTTGTCTCTCCGTAGTGGTCTATTCTTCATCCTGGACGGGAGCAGGTACAGATAGCCTTTTCAAAATAGCCGAAGCGAGCAAAGTTGCTATGACTGCAACCAAGACAAAAATGCCAAGCAATAAGGCAACCTTCTCTCCCGCGGCCCTTGCCCACTGAACCCTTTCGCCTGCATAGTAGCCGATTCCAACGAACAACACGACCTGAATGGCCACGGACAAACTGTCTACTGCCAGAAATCTCGGCCAGGGATAGTGCGCCATGCCTGCTGCCACGTAGGCAACTGCACGAATGCCAAAAGTAAACCGCGCCAAAAAGAGAATTAAAGCGCCCCGGTAAGCCACTGCCGTGCGGTATTTGTTGAGTCGCCTTTCGCTCAGATAGCGGCTCAGTAGATTCGATGTAGCGTGACGCGTGAAGACCCAGTGTGCTGTGCCAAAAAGGAGAAGGTCTCCGCAGACTATCGCCAACCACCAGAAAAAAAGACTCGATACAGATGGGCTAACCTTCTTGAAGATTGCGTATCCCCCGCCTAGCAGCAGCGGGTTTTCCGGAACAGGGAGTCCGAGCCCTCCGAGGAATAGTGCAATGGCAATGACACAGGTGACTGACGATACGATCATCCTTGCACCAGTGATGTCCGATCCATATTCGTCCCTGAGAAGTCAACACGGGTTTGGCGTTACGATTCCCCTCTCTCAACCCTACGTTGCCGCTTACTCCTTCGAACGCTTTGGAGGGTTTCGCCCTTTTTCCGTTGATAAGTAACAGGTGGTCGAAGACGGTTCTTGCGTATCTGGGCCTTGCGCTTGGCGTCGCCGTATTTCCCAAACCGACCGCCCATAGGTACCTCCCCGCAATAAACCGGAGAATACGCTGAACCAGGGACAAACAAAGAAGCTCCACCCCTCCTGGTAGAGAAATGGAGCTTTAGCCAAATCTTTCTGACGGTATGATCAAGCATCCTGCAAGCAGGAGGAGCGGGAAACCGTCCAGTGATCTGGGCGGAAATGTATACTTATCTTTGTGATATGTCAAGAAATTCTGAAATGTGTAGCCCTTGCTGTTTTCCGCCACGGCAGAGAAGATGTTGACCGACCCTTTGCGCCTGCATACGCGGGGTGGTGATTGGAAAGGGAATAGATGACGTGGGGGCGCTGGAAACCGTCAAACGTGTGGCAAAACCGTCAAAGATATGGCAGTTTTTGCACGCCCGTCAATCAAATGGAGTCGCCCTGGTCTTCGTCTTCAATCTCGGGAGCTTCGTACAGGGTTTCGTTCAACCTGTCCAACAGCTCAGGCACGGGACCAGAGAACTCCCGTATTGTAGATACAGCCTTGTCATGCGCTTCATTGTAGCCGCTCTTGTAGGCCATGGAATACACCAGAGCAATGAACAAGAGCTGGGCTGAAGAAATAAGAAACGTTTCCACCTAAGTCTCCTTCCTCGATCCAATAATTTGTGATTCTACCCGTTTTTATGCAAACTCAGTGCCATGGTATTGGAATAGCAGAAAATAAGTGCGGAAGGGCCTTCACTTGATCAGGCGACGGTGCATTCTGAAAACAGCCAGAGGGAACAAGATGGCACAAAAAAGCAGTAGGTAGGCACAGCTCCAGAGGAGTCCGGGCCGTATCATGCCAAGACTAAGAGATCGGGTCAGTGTAACAAGGTGGGTCAAGGGGAAAAAGACAGCGAGCTTTTGTGCCCAGACGGGTAGGTTCTCAAGCGGGAAGAAGGTCCCGCTAAAAAGGAACATGGGGGTAATGAATAGAAAGATGGGCAGGTTGAACATTTCGATTGTTTTGACCGCGCTCGTAAAAAACATGCCGATCGATCCAAAGGCCATGCCACCCAGAAATGCCAGAGGGATGATCAGAAGCCCTTCGGGATATTTAATAAGACCGAACAGACTGACCACACCCTGCATAATCACCGTGGCAATGACGGCCTTTGTTGCCCCCCATATGATCTCAGCAGTAATGACTTCTTCCAGGGAAAGGGGGGTTGCCATCATGGCGTCAAAGGTCTTCTGAAAATACATCCTCACGAAGGAGGCATAGGTGTTCTCGAAGAAGGCACTATACATGATGTTGATGGCGATCAACGCTGGTGCAATGAAAGCAACGTAAGAAACATCAGAGCCCTGGTAGTGGACGGCTCCGACCAAGACACTCAACCCCACTCCGAAGGCGACCAGGTAGAAGAGGGGCTCCAGCAGGGGTGGAAGGAACAGTATCTTCCACATCTTTCGGTAAACGGTCAAATTGCGTTGCCAGACTGTGAGGAACCTCTTGGAGATACGGATGGAAGGCATGCGATTTACTCTCTGAGCCCCCTGCCTGTGAGTTTCAAGAAGACGTCTTCCAGAGTGGCCATGCGCAATATGCAGCCCTCTTTGCAGTATTTTTCGCTTATTGTGTGGAACATCCTGTCACTCTCCTGCCCGTAGATGATCATGCGATGCCCCAGGTCCTCATAAACCGCGGGTTGGGATTGGACATATGCTCGCAATTCATCACTTGGCCCGGCGACCTCGATAACATCCTGACCCACGTGTTCTTTGACAAGATCCAGCGGTTTCCCTTCGACCAAAATGTGGCCGTGATCCATGATCACCAGACGATCACACAAGCGAGAAGCCTCATCCATGTAGTGGGTGGTCAGCAGGATTGAGAGCCCCTGTGACCTGAGCTCTTCCAACCTCTCCCAGACCTGGTGCCGGGATTGAGGATCAAGGCCTGTTGTGGGCTCGTCCAGAATAAGGAGTTCCGGATCGTTGATGAGTGCACGTGCCAGAACCAGCCGACGCATCATCCCACCTGAAAGATCTGTCACAGTGCTGTCTTTGCGGTGGTCGAGTGCAATGAATGCGAGGAGCTTTGCGGCTCGCTCACGTGCCTGTCCCTTGGGAATGTTGAAATAGCGCGCAAAAACCTCCAGGTTCTGTTGAACCGTCAGGTCGGGATCCAGGTTATTATCCTGTTGGCAGACTCCAATTCGCGATTTTATGGCTCGCCACCCTGATGAAACCTCACGACCAAACACCTTAAGACTGCCCCCGGTCATAGGGGAAAAGCCGTATATCATCCGAATGGTCGATGTCTTGCCGGCCCCATTAGGTCCCAATATGCCAAAACACTCTCCCGGCAAAACGTGAAACGACATGTCATCGACTGCCGAAAGGTTGCCGAATGTTTTCCTCAGTCCTTCTGCCTCAATAATGTATTGCACTCGAGGAGTCCCTATTCAGTTTTTCGGAGTTCCGGATGCCGTTCGCTACGGCTTTTCGTTGATAAACCTGAGCCACAATACAACACTGATGCCCCACAATGCATTCAAAAACAGAACCAGCACTGGCGTCAATGGACCCAACCTAAGACCCATCAACCCCTTGTGGGCCACATGCGGAAACACAACCAAGAGCTGGACCACTGACGGTCCCAAACTGAACAAGAGGCCACGCAACAGATCCGACCCTCTCGGAAACGGAAGGACAAACAAGAATCCCCAGAGGCCACCCCAGACAAGTCGACCATAGAGCCACGATGCCGTCAGATCGGGGGCAAGTTTGACACCCATGTCGGCCGTGACACCGTAAGCCCCCAGAAACCACAGGGTCAGGCTATTGACGAGCCCACCGAAGCATCCAGCCGAAAAGACCATTGTGAGACGTCTGGCAAGCTTGTTCATGGCACCTCCATAGATAGCTCACCCACCCTTGAGGCGGGTCTCGTACTTGAGTGGCCAGGCAGAGCTCAATAAACAAATGGGGTCAAACCAAAGAGGAAGAAAAGGCACGCCCTTTCAGGAAACAAAGAGATTGTTTGTGGAAAAATTTGGATCGCTCGTCAGGTTAACGCCCAAACGTCTCAGACCTGCCTCATCGCCTGGTGTGGGGATGTGTGTTATATGGACCTCACAGCCCCTAAGCTCTCTTAATTTTTCCATGGCTAATTGTGCAGCAGGATTTGTCGTTGCACTGATACTCAATGAAATAAGGGTTTCCACCAGATCCAGGCTGAGTGTCTTTTCGTTCAGCATCTCCGTCTTAAGATTTCTGACTGAGTCGGTGATATAGGGGGGTAGCAGTTTTATTTTATCAGGAATTCCTGCCAAGTGTTTGATTGCATGCAGAACCAGGCTCGATGCCGCATGCATGAGGGGAGAATTACTGCCCGTCACAATGGTGCCGTCCTTTAGGGCCATAGCTGCACCACAATAGATGCCTTCACTACCTCCATTCATCTGTTCTTCTTCTATGGCAGCCTCACGTGCCGGTTCCACTACGCTTCTGTACTCAGGTTCGAGATTGAAATCTTTGACAAAGAGCTCAACCCTCTGTACTGTTCCCTTGTCCGCAAAACCCATCGCATACTCGCAACGGTATCGGAAATACCGTCTTATGACTTCCTGTTTGGCCGCCTCTCTCACAACCTCATCATCGGTGATGGCAAAACCGCACCGATTCACACCCATATCTGTTGGGGATTTGTAAAATGATTCCCCACCCGTAATCTTCTCCAATATTCTTTTGAGAACAGGAAATATTTCTACATCACGATTGTAGTTTACGGCTTTCTTATCGTATGCTTCCAGATGAAAGGGATCGATGATATTGAAGTCTCTGATATCTGCAGTTGCCGCCTCATAGGCGATATTGACGGGATGTTTGAGGGATAGATTCCATATCGGAAAGGTCTCGAATTTGGCATATCCCGATTTAATACCTCTCCTGTAGTCATGATACAGTTGAGAAAGGCAGGTAGCCAACTTCCCGCTGCCCGGGCCGGGCCCAGTCACAACAACGAGTGGCTTTTCCGTTACAATATGATCATTTGCGCCATAGCCTTCGTCACTGACGATCAATTCCACGTCTGTGGGGTACCCTTTTGTAAACCGATGCGTATAGACCTTAATGTGTCTCCTTTCCAATTTATTCCTGAACAAACTAGCAGCAGGTTGGTTGTCAAAACGGGTTATGACGACACCCGCCACCTCGATTCCCCACCCTCTCAGATCGTCAATGAGTTTGAGGGCGTCAGAGTCATAGGTAATACCGAAGTCGGCCCTTATCTTTTTCCTTTCAATGTCACCGGCGTAAATGCAAAGCAGGATATCTGCCTTGTCTTTCAATGCCTGTAAAAGCCGCAGCTTTATGTTTGGATCGTACCCGGGCAAAACCCTCGCAGCGTGATAATCGTAGAGAAGCTTGCCGCCAAATTCGAGGTACAGTTTGTTGTCAAACCGCTCGATCCTTTCGAGGATTTCAGACGTCTGTTCTCTAATGTATCGCTCATTGTCAAAAACTGGGTTGACTGTCATGTGCTCCCTTTTTTTCTGTCTCAGGGTTTTGGTCAGGAGAGATACCTTTATCTTTTAGATGTGTCAAGAGATTGAGGCTCTCTGCAGCCCAGATGCGGCGGAATTCGACTATAAGCAAGAAAAACCACCCCAAATCCACCGCCAAGAATTCGAAGGGACATCAATTATGATCTAATCAAAGCGAGTTACCCAAGGCTGACCGGGGAAAATTTTCACCTTGTCGCTGTGTATGCCACAGATTTTTTCTGTTCGTATTCTTGGCCTTTCGGGGCCGCCGATTTTACCGGATGTTCCTTGTTGGTGGGAGCTTGACGTACCTTAGTACGCCGGTGCACCCACCGCCGTGAATCTCCGGCAAGCTCAGCGGCCGGTGGATCAGGGAAATACGATTCGGTTGTCACTTCCAGGTGAAAGTTGTATAATTACAGTCTTACATCAGTCTCCCTGGCACGTTCGAGGACGAGAACAAAGTGGCGAACTCTGTGTTATGATATGAATCGTGTTGGTTCTGGCAAAATTGAACTGCAATAGCGAGCGCATTCCCTGTCCCGCTGTGGCGGGACTGCAGTCCGCCAGAGGCGGATAAAGGTTAGCGAGCGCCTGAGTATAACCAACTGCGCAGCAGGTGGCTTTGTTGAGCGGCTGCAAGCCGCACAGCAAAGAAGCACGAAGTGCCGTTATTTAAGTTTGCATGCCCGTGCGGAGCAAGGGATGGAAGCAATCCAAAAATGGGATAATTCCTTACAGTCGAAGCTCCCTGTAGCTTACTGCAGGGAGCTTCAATAGGACAATCTAATGGCTAATAGACCGACCTACGAAGAACTGGAACAAAGAATCAGAGAATTAGAAAAGGAAGCCGTTGAGTGCCAGCAGGTGGAGGAAGAGCTCAATGAGTTGCGATACTACCTGGATCATATCACCAGTGGCATGTACGACGACCTTATGGTTATTGATCGCGATTTCGTCATCAGGGAGGTGAATGAAGGTTTCCTCGAGGCTTATGGAGGGAGTCGGGAAAATACTGTCGGCCGCACATGTTATGACGTTACGCACGGCGAGGATCAGCCTTGTTTGAGCTCCGATCACCCTTGTTCTGCCGAGAAAGTGTTCAGAACCGGGAAATCGGTCCAAGTGGAACACGTGCATATAGACCGCGACGGGAAGGAGCGAAACGTTGAAATCCGTGCCTTTCCCCTGTTTGGAAAGAATGGAGACGTGGAGCAGGTAGGAATCGTGTCCCACGATGTTACTGAGCGCAGGCGGGCGGACGAGGAACGCGTGCAGAGAGAAAAACTTCAAGCCGTCCTTGAACTGGCTGGGGCTGTCTGCCACGAACTGAACCAACCCATCCAGGCCATTTCTGGAAATTCCGAGCTGATGTTAATGGATTTGGCGAAAGACAGTCCTGATTATAAAAAGATTAAGACGATCAATGAACAAATCGACAGGATGGGAAAGATAACAAGAAAACTGATGGAAATCACGAGATACGAAACTGAGGATTACGTTGGCGGCACGAAAATCATTAGTATTGAAAAAGCCTCAGAGAAAAACCCTGAAGATGATGGCAAAGACAATTCTTCCGGTAGCTAAAGAAGACGCTCCGGATAAGGAATAAGCCCTCCACCTGAGTTGTGAAAAGCCTGCCAATGCAAGTCTATGGTTTGGGCCAATGTGCTCTCGACTACATAGGAAAGATCGACGCCTACCCTCCACCTGATGTGAAGTGCGAGTTTTCTGAGATGGTCATCCAGGGTGGCGGGCCCGTAGCCACCGCCCTGGTCACTCTTGCCAGATGGGGCCTCTCGTGCGCCTTTGCGGGTGTAGCCGGCGACGATCTGTTCGGAAGCATGATTAAGGACTCCCTGGACAGCGAAGGGGTCGATACGAGCGGGCTGCTTATCAGAAAGGGTTTTGGTTCCCAGTTTGCCTTTATCGCCGCCGAACCGGGTGTGAGCAGACGAACCATCTTCTGGCGCAGGCCTACCGGCCCCCCTCCAAGCCCGGACGAGATTGATTACGACATCATTCGACAAGCGAAGGTAGTCCATACGGATGGGCTTTTTGCTGAGGCTACCCTCGCTGCGTGCACGGCCGCCAAGGAAGTCGGAGTGCCAGTTGTGATGGATGCCGGTTCGTTGCGAGAAGGGATGCTCGAGCTTGCCGGGTTGAGTGACTACTACCTGGCTTCTGAAACCTTTGCCAACGCCCTTGTTGGGGAGGACAGGCCGTTGGAGGCATGTGAGAGGCTCGCAGAATTGGGTCCCCGAGTTGTTGGTGTCACCCTGGGGCCCAGAGGTTATGTCGCGTTAGTGGATGGCCGGATCATCGAACGGCCTGCTTATCAGGTCGAGGCCGTCGATACCACAGGGTGTGGAGATGTCTTCCATGCCGGTTTCACGTACGGGGTTGTCCAGGGGTGGGATGTTGAAAAAAGCCTCGATTTTGGGGCCTGGGCAGCTGCTATGGTTAGCCGTGAACTGGGAGGGCGCGCTGGCATTCCATCGCCAAACGCGCTTGTGAAACAAGGCTACACAGAATAGTAGGGCAAGTTATCCCGTGTGCCAAAAAAAAAGCCGGTGGGCTCCACTCATGAACCCACCGGCACAAGGGAAAGACTAATCGCTCGGCACGCTATGCGTCCATGACTTCCATAGCCTCTTGCCTGTATGCATCCATAATGTAAGGGATGCCGGTTATCTTGGCTGCCTCTTCTGTCAACGCAGCCAGGTCCTTGCGGGAAATAAGATCGACTCGCCACTTTCTGGCACCGGCCATAAGCTGTTGCAAACCTACGCGGAGCTTCTCTCCAGCACTATAGATTCCAACCGCTCCCAGGGGAAATTTATCAACGTCTTTTCCGTATATTTCCTTCAGTTCCTCATAGCAGCAGAAGATCTCTTCTTTGGTCTTACCGTACTTGGAAACGGTTGTCGGAAGGCCACCATCCTTACCTTTTAGCCAAAGCCCGATATTCTTGCCTACCATGCCGGGGATCATCAGACCCCGTCCCATACACACAGCCTTACAAAAAGGGGCTCCAAGCGCAAGGGACTTAAATATGTGATCCTCGGAAGAGAACCCGCCTGCAAAAGCGATATCGGGCACCCATGCCCCTTTCTGTGCCAGCAGCAGGCAAAGCTCATACGCCATAGAATGGAGGTAGATGGATGGCACGCCCCACTCAGCCATCATGCGCCAGGGACTCATGCCCGTGCCTCCCGGGGCGCCATCAATGGTTAGAAGGTCAATTTTAGCATCGGAAGACCATCGGATGGCCATTGCCAGTTCACGCATAGGATAGGCGCCTGTCTTGAGGGTGACGCGTTTCGCGCCCAGTTTGCGCAACCGCAGCACTTCTTCCATAAAACCATCCTGATCCACAAATCCAAGACGAGAGTGTCGTTCAAATTCTTTGATGGCACCCCCTTTAAAGGCCGCCTGGTTTGCCTTGCTTTCGGGATCTGGTGTAACAATGTAACCACGCTTCTTCAATTCCTGGGCTCGCTCAAGAGAACCAACTTTAATCTCTCCCCCAATGCACTTTGCACCCTGCCCCCATTTTAGCTCGATGTTTTCGACGCCTAGTTTGTCTATTACATACTCTGCTACACCAAGCTTCGTATCCTCAACATTCATCTGAACCAGGATATCGCCATATCCGGTGTGATATCGACGATATTCATCTATCCTGCGCCGCATGTCCGGAGAGTCTGTGACCTGGCCCTTTTTGTTAAATTTGAGATCGGGATCTATTCCGCAGACGTTTTCCCCGCAAACCAGTGTAATACCTGTAATAGCAGCGCCGATGGCAAAATGCTCCCAGTTGGCACGCGCAATCTCCGTACTGCCCAGTGCTCCGGTAAACATCGGAATCTTCATTTTCACTTTGTCTGTAACGCCAAAGGAAGTCTCGGTACTTACTGCAGGAAAAGTGGCGTGGTCAGGATCGGCCACCATTCCTTCCGCACCCATAACGTATCCCATGATGTTGAGATGGGAATAGTCCACGGGGTAGTCTTTGTCAGCGCCCGCAGTGATTTTACCGAACGGGGAAGGATACAGCAATTCACGGCCACGAAACGTGGCCTGGAAAAGGTCGCAATTACCTTTGCATCCATCCAGACAGCGGCTACAAATACCGGACTGGGGAGCAACATCGCGCGATCGATTCTTGGTTCGCAGAGCTTCATTGGCGTTTGGTCTGTGCAAGTTCATACTGTTTCTTCCTCCTCTAAATCATGATTTGAAAATTGAGACAAAAAAAATCCAACCATCCGTGTCGGACAGTTGGACGTCGCTGTCAGCGTTTGAGAGACACCCCTTTGTACCGCTCAAACCGCGACAATCCCTATAAAAAAAGCTTTCTTATGTCAAGAGATTTCGTTAGAACTCACGTCTCTTCAGTCAATATGATCGCTTCGGAGACATCCCTCATGGACTTGCGTGCATCCATACTACGCTTTTGGATCCACCGATATGCCTCCACACCTGACAAGCCCCGTCGCGTCATCAACAGGTCCTTGGCCCGTTCGATCATCTTTCTGCTTTCCAGCTCCTCTTGAATCACCTTGGTTTTTACCATCAGCTCGGTGTTCTCTATGGCGACGGCTGCCTCATTGGCCACAGTGATCAACACGTGCTGTTCGGTTTCTGTAAACTCATGGGGATAGGATGTGTAGCAATTAATCACGCCAACAACCCTATCCTTGACCACCATGGGCACGCTCAGCATGGAAACAAGCCCCTCTTTCTTGGCCAGTTCTTTCTCCTTGTAATCGGTTTCTTCCAGCACGTTCGGGACCAACCTGGGCTCCCGCTTCAGGGCCACCTGCCCTACAATCCCTTCCCCCATCTTCAGGGAGCGTTCTTTCAGATAGTCCTCACTTATGCTCTGGGTAGCTCGCAGCTTCAGGGCGTTGTCGCTGTCATCTATTAACCAAAGAGAGCAAATCTTGGAGTGCATGGTCTCAGCCGTCACCGTGACCACTAACCGCAAGATGTCTTCGATATAGCGGTCCGAGGTAATGGCCTTACTGATCCGGCTGAGGGCCTCGATATGTCTTTCAAAAGCTTCCATTTCTGCTATGAAATCCACTATATGGGGAGTTGATCTGGCTGTCAAGTAGCCATTGAGCCCCTGATCCACCGTCTGTCAAGTTTGCCGGAGATTCGCGGCGGTGGGTGCGCCGACGTACTAAGGTACTTCAAGTGCCCACCAACAAAGAAGATCCGGTGAAATCAGCAGACCCGAAAGACCATACTGTTTTCAAGGCGTTAGCCGCAAAAGAACGAAGGAAAGAATAGCCTAGCAACTAACTCGGCAAGGTGACAGATTTCGACGGCCCTGCTCTGAGATAACCCATTGCAATGGTATTGATTATTGTTGGTCCTTCGTTTTTTTGGCGGTGGATTTGGGAAGCTTGACGCTTCATTCAGTGTTCAAACAAACCATGCCCCATGTCGGGGCATTTTGAATCGCCCACGGGGACTATTTCCCCACTGACAAACTTGCCCCTGGCGCCCGTTCAAATCGTTGGTCTCTAAATGTTATGTAATATTAAGGGGTTAGTACTTTCCTCCGCCCGACGTTTTTCCGGGTTCAGTTGGCACGAAATTCGTATTAGAATAATCGTCTTCACGTAGTTGATGCAAGCCTATTCCCATCCAAAAAGCGAGTTATGCCGTTGGCAAGCAAGGACGAAGTCATACTGATTATTGACGATGCGGAATGCATTAGGGATTCCTGCTGTCAAGTCCTCACCAAGGCCGGGTATCAGGTAGAAACGGCTATCAACGGGGAAGTGGGCCTGGCAAAGGCAAAGGAAATACGGCCCGATATCGCCTTGATCGATCTCGACATGCCTGGCGCCCCCGGTCTGGAAGTAATGGACCGCTTGAACGAGATCAGTCCAAAGACCATCAGGATCGTGGTGACAGGAAACACCGCTCTTGATCTGGAGAAAGAAATTATTCGTAAACGCCGCGCGCTCACCTACCTTACCAAGCCGTTTTCCCCTGAACAGCTGAAGCTGGTTGTTCAAGAAGCCCTTAATAGCAGAAACCCATCAAGACAGAAGGAGGAACGCCATGGCTCTTGACCCAACCAAATATAAGGATTGGGAGATTTCCGAAGAAGCTGAAAAGAATATGCCTATGCCCGATGAGTGGATGGAAAAACTGGGCCTCGAAAAAGACGAGGTCCTTCCCATGGGGAGACTGGCAAAGCTTGACTTCCTTAAAATCATTGATCGGCTGAAAGATAAACCAGATGGAAAGTATATCGAGGTCACGGCCGTTACTCCCACGCCGCTGGGCGAAGGAAAGAGCACGACCTCATGCGGCCTCATGGAAGGCCTTGGCAAGCGCGGCGTGAACGTGGGCGGTGCCCTCAGGCAGCCCTCGGGCGGACCTACCATGAACATTAAGGGAACCGCAGCCGGAGGCGGCATATCCCTCCTTATCCCAATGACCGAGTTCTCCCTTGGGCTTACGGGTGATATCAACGACATCATGAACGCCCACAATCTCGCCATGGTAGCTCTCACGGCCCGCATGCAGCACGAGCGCAACTACAATGATGAGCAACTGCAAAGGCTAACCGGTATGCGCCGGCTGGACATCGATCCGACCAGGGTGGAAATGGGCTGGATCATCGACTTTTGTGCCCAGGCCCTGAGAAACATCATCATCGGCATTGGTGGCCGTATGGATGGCTTTACCATGCAGTCCAAGTTCGGCATTGCGGTGGGTTCTGAATGTATGGCCATACTCTCCGTTGTGAAGGATCTGGCAGATCTGAGAAAGCGGCTTAACGAAATTACCGTGGCCTTTGACAAAAGCGGCAAGCCCGTAACTACAGGCGACCTGGAAGCAGGCGGAGCCATGACCGCATGGATGCGCAATACGATTAATCCAACACTCATGTGCACTGCAGAGTACCAGCCCTGTATGGTCCACGCAGGCCCTTTTGCCAATATCGCCGTGGGGCAGTCTTCCATCATTGCAGACCGGATCGGCCTGAAGATGTTTGATTATCACGTCACGGAAAGCGGTTTCGGAGCGGATATAGGGTTTGAGAAATTCTGGAACGTCAAGTGTCGATACAGCGGGCTGAAGCCTCATGTATCCGTTCTTACAACCACGATTCGAGCCTTAAAGATGCACGGCGGAGGCCCCAAGGTTGTTGCGGGCCTGGCGCTTCCCGAAGAGTACACCAAGGAGAATCTGAAATTGGTGGAAAAGGGTTGTGAGAACATGGTCCATCATATCAACACCGTGCGCAAGGCAGGAATCAATCCGGTGGTTTGTATCAATTGTTTCCATACCGATACGGATGATGAGATTGCAGCGGTCAGAAAGGCCGCCGAGGCAGCAGGGGCGCGCTGCGCCAAATCCACCCACTGGGCCCATGGCGGCGAAGGCGCCTTGGAATTCGCCGATGCAGTCATTGATGCCTGTGACGAAGAGTCTAAGTTCGAATATCTGTATCCTCTGGAGATGAAACTTCGCGAACGAGTGGAAACCATTGCCAAAGAAGTATATGGCGCAGATGGGGTTGCCTGGACACCCGATGCTGAGGCCAAGGCCAAGATGCTTGAGGGGGACTCCAAATATGATGACTACGCCACCATGATGGTAAAGACCCATCTCAGCCTCACCCACGACCCGGCTGTGAAGGGTGTTCCCAAGGGCTGGACTTTGCCCATTCGCGACATACTGATCTATTCCGGAGCAAAATTTCTGTGCCCCTGCGCCGGCACGATCAGCCTCATGCCGGGAACGTGCTCAAACCCGGCGTTTCGCCGCGTAGATGTGGATGTTGAGACGGGCAAAGTAAGTGGACTGTTCTAAAGGCTGTTCTCAAAGAAGGAAATTGGAGGAAGGAAATAGAACGAACGTGCAACGTCGCAAAGGCGCCTACTGTTGACGCATTCTTCTTAAGGCGCTATGAAGGCGTTATTCGAGGATTTAGGAAGGGTTATGGACGAAAACATGAATAGAGATAAAACGGTCGCTCCCTCCCAACATCCGGTTGGAGCAGTGATGGTCGTGGGAGCAGGAATCGCTGGGGTGCAGGCTGCTCTGGACTTGGCAGGTCTTGGATTCAAGGTCTATTTGGTTGAGAAGAGCACAGCCATTGGGGGGAAGATGGCCCAGCTTGATAAGACCTTCCCGACCAACGACTGTTCCATGTGCATTCTCTCACCCAAGCTGATCGAGTGTGAACGAAACGTCAACATAAAAATCATCACGTTGGCAGAGGTCAAGGAGATCGCAGGCGACGCCGGCCAGTTCAAAGTTACTTTGCTGAAGAAGCCGCGCTACATTGACGAAGACCTTTGCACCAACTGCGGGCAGTGCAGCCGCTACTGCCCGATGCTCATTCCGGATCAGTATAATGAAGGAATGTCGGGGATAAGAAATCTGCACATACATTTCCCTCAGGCGATCCCGGCTGTTCCGTATCTGGATCCAACAAAGTGTCTGTTCATGACACAGGGGGTCTGCCAGATCTGCATCTCTGCATGCCAGAGAAGGGCGATCGATTTTAGCCAGCAAGTGGAATTATTGGAGTTTGATGTGGGGGCGGTGATCCTTGCACTCGGATTTGACGCTTTTGATCCGGAAACAAAGCCCGCTTTAGGCTTCGGTCAGTTTCCTGATGTGGTAACCAGCATTGAATTCGAACGCATCCTTTCTGCTACCGGCCCATTCAAGGGCCATGTTCGCAGACCTTCTGACGGCGAGGAGCCGAAAAAGATCGCCTGGATCCAGTGTGTCGGTTCCAGGGACCCTGCTGCAGGTCGAGGGTATTGCTCTTCGGTGTGCTGTATGTACGCCATTAAAGAAGCCATGCTGGCAAAGGAACATGCCACGCATGAGTTGGATACAGCCATTTTCTATATTGATGTCAGATGTCACGGTAAGGATTTTGAGAAGTTCTACAACCGGGCAAAGGAAGAAACCGGAATACGCTTCGTCAAGTCCAAGATTGACACTGTAGCACAAGACGAAGCAACCAAGGATCTTGTCATCCGATACGTAGATGAAAAATCGGCAAAGGTTGAAGAAACCTTTGACATGGTGGTGTTGTCGGTCGGGCTTGGCGCACCGAAACAGGCCGGGGAGATTGCAAAGAGACTAGGCATTACCTTGGGCAACTACGGCTTTGTGGACACGAGCAGTTTCGAACCGGTAAGCACCTCAAGAGCGGGAATCTACGTGTGTGGGGCCTTTCAAGGTCCAAAGGATATTCCGGAATCGGTTATGGAAGCAAGTGCCTCAGCCGGTGCTGTGTCTGCAGGCCTGGCGACAGCCCGGAACACCCTGACAGAGGCACACGTCCGTCCGGACGAAAGGGATGTTGGCAGCGAAGAACCCCGCATAGGCGTATTCGTTTGTCATTGCGGCATCAACATTGGGGGTGTTGTCAATGTCCCCGAGGTCAAGGAGTACGCAAGAAGTCTCCCCCATGTTGTGCATGTCGATGAGAATCTTTTCTCCTGTTCTCAAGACACCCAGACTGAGATGAAACGCGTCATCGAAGAACATAACCTGAACCGTTTTGTGGTCGCCTCATGCTCGCCCAGAACCCACGAACCCCTTTTCCAGGAAACCCTCCGCGAGGCGGGTCTAAACCAATATCTTTTCGAGATGGCCAACATCAGGGACCAGTGTTCATGGGTTCACGCAAATGAACCGGAAAAGGCAACAGAAAAAGCCAAAGACCTGGTGCGGATGGCGGTAGCCAAAGCGGACTTGATTCAGCCCTTGGTCGAGCCAACGGTGCCAGTTACCAAGGCCGGGCTCGTTGTGGGCGGTGGTGCCGCCGGCATGACCTGTGCCCTGAATCTGGCCGATCAGGGGTATGAGGTTCACCTTGTAGAACGGGAAGAGTCTTTGGGCGGACAGGCCCGGAAACTCAATGTCACCTGGAAAGGGGAACTGATCAAGTCATATCTTGAAGATCAGACCAGGAAGATTCACGACAATCCCCGCATTCAAGTGCACACCCGGAGCCGGATCAAGGAAGCGGAGGGCTTTGTTGGAAACTTTGAATCAACTATTTCTGACGGGAATGGCAAGGAAGTCAAAGTCCCCCACGGCGTAACGATTCTGGCAACAGGAGGGGAAGCCTACTCCCCCTCTGAATATCTTTACGGCCAGGACTCTCGTGTGTTGTTGTCATTGGAGCTCGACCAGGAGATTGCAAAAAACAGCCGACGGTTTGAACAGGCAAGAACCGCTGTCTTTATCCAGTGTGTGGGTTCGCGGGAACCCGACAGACCTTACTGCAGCAGGGTATGCTGCACTCATTCAGTCCGCAGTGCCTTGAAGCTCAAGGAACTGAATCCTGACATGGACGTGTATGTGCTCTATCGTGACATCCGTACCTATGGGGAACGGGAAGACATATACAGAGAGGCGCGCTCACAGGGGGTCGCCTTCATCAGATATGATCTGGAAAACAAGCCCTCAGTTGAAGAAAAGGACGGGAAACTAACGGTAACGGTAACGGACCAGGTATTACGATGCCCGGTGGAGATTGAAGCAGACATTCTGACCCTGGCCTCAGCTATTGTGCCATCCAAAGGGAATGATGCGCTGGCAAAGCTCTACAAGGTTGCAATGAACCAGGAACGTTTCTTCCTGGAAGCCCATGTAAAGCTCAGACCGGTCGATTTTGCCACCGACGGCATCTACTTGGCCGGGCTGGCCCACTATCCGAAGCCGATTGAGGAAAGCATTGCTCAGGCCCAGGCAGCAGCAGCAAAGGCAGGAGCGCTCCTTTCTCGCGATTCCATTGTCACACCGGGTATCATTGCCCAGGTCGACAAAGAACTTTGCCGGGGATGCAGTCTCTGCGTTGAACTTTGTCCGTACAGCGCGATCAAGGTAGTCGATACCGAAGACGGCCGGAAGGCACAGATAATCGACGTGGCGTGCAAGGGATGTGGGGTGTGCGCAGCCACCTGCTACGTGCACGCCATAGGCATCAATGCCTTCACGGATGAACAGTTAGGCTCACAGGTGAGGGCGTTTTTGGGGCAGTAGTTAGTGGTCGGTGGCGAGCAGGGACCGGCAAATAGGATTAGGTAGGAAGGGTTCTGATGGAGTGTTGGAGTAGTGGAGTAGTGGATATCAAAAGCAGAACAGATCGCATCTTTTGCGGGCCTTGGGTGCAACCTTTGCCCTAGTGCGTTGTTTGCTTGTTCCTTTAAACCCATCACTCCAGTACTCCATCACTCCAATACTCCAAGTGCAAGAAAAAGGGGGTTTATCATGGCAGCAAAATTGATCAAAGGCGGTGAGATTTCCAAACAGATTCGCGAAGAGATCGCAAAAGAAGTCGCGGAACTCAAAGAAGAACATGGGTTAACCCCCGGGCTGGCCACAATTCTGGTTGGTGAAGACCCGGGCTCCAAGGTTTACGTTGGGCAAAAGGAAAAAGCCTGCAACAATCTCGGCATCTATTCTGACAGGGCCGACCTGCCTGATGATATCTCGGAAGCTGACTTGCTCGATCTCGTCCAGAAACTGAATCAGGATCCTAAGATCCACGGCATTCTGGTCCAGCTACCCTTGCCCAAGCATATCGGTGCCGAGCGCGTGATCTATGCCATCAATCCTGACAAGGACGTGGACTGTTTCCATCCGGTCAACGTGGGCAAACTCATGATCGGAACCGGGGTGTTCCTACCGTGCACACCCCACGGGATTATGGAACTGCTGAGGCGTTCCAATATTGCCACTGAGGGGCAGCACGTGGTCGTGGTGGGAAGAAGTAATATTGTGGGGAAACCCATGGCCAATCTCATGTTGCAGCCATCTCCCGGCGGAAACGCCACTGTCACCCTCTGTCACTCGGGGACGAAGGACTTGGCGAGCTATACCAAAACGGCAGACATCCTGATTGTAGCAGTCGGTCGTCCAAAGACAATTACTGCTGACATGGTCAAAGATGGCGTTGTAGTCATTGACGTCGGTGTCAATCGTATCGGCAAAACCGAGGAAGGCAAGGCCATCTTGGCGGGTGACGTTGATTTTGACGCAGTCCAGGAGAAGGCGTCAGCCATTACGCCTGTGCCAGGAGGCGTAGGCCCTATGACAATCACCATGTTGATGAAAAACACGGTAGCAGCGGCAAAAGCAACGATTTCTGATTGAGGAACTTGTTATTGCCCGACAACCAATCGTCAATCGAAGACTTCTCGATTAACGATTAACAAGTAACGATACTAACCTGGAGGTAGATGATGGCAAGGAAGATAATCCCCTTCACTGAGCATAAATGCGAGGGCATCAGTTGTGATGCGAGCATGTGCATTGCTGAAGAGTGTGGCAAGGAAGGTGTGAACACCTACATTCAGCGTATGGAAAACCGTTCCATCCAGCCTTGCCTGTTCGGAGAGGGGGGCACCTGCTGCAGGAACTGCTCCTTCGGCCCCTGTATGATGATCGAGGATGATCCTAACTCGATCGGTATTTGCGGGGCAACCGCGGCCACGGTTGCAGCGCGGAATTTCTGCCGCATGGCGGCCGCAGGGTCTGCAGCCCACATGGACCACGGGCGGGAATCAGCCCTCACCTTCTTGGCCACTGCCAAGGGAGAGGCACCCTTTGAGATCAAAGATGAAAAGAAGCTCCATTTCATGGCGGAGCTCTATGAAATCAAGACCGAGGGACGCAGCAAAGAAGACATTGCCGTCGAACTGGGAGAAAAATGCCTTGCTGAATTCGGCCAGCAGGAGGGTTCCCTGGTCATGATCAAGCGGGCAACGCCCAAGCGCCAGGCCCTCTGGAAGAAGTTGGGGGTTGTGCCCAGGGGTATTGACCGGGAAGTCACCGAGCTCATGCACCGCACCCACATGGGGACCGATCAGGATTACAGGAATCTGATCTTCCAGGCTACGCGCTGTTCCATGGCCGACGGCTGGGGGGCCTCCATGATCGCCACCGAACTGCAGGACATCATGTTCGGCACGCCGGTGCCCCTTCGAACCACGGTCAATCTCGGTGTGCTCTCTGAAGACCACGTGAACATCGTCATCCATGGACACGAACCCCAGGTCCCGGAAGCCATGGCCATTGTGTCCCAGGATCCTGAGATTATAGCAGCAGCCGAAGCGGTGGGGGCAAAAGGGATCAACCTGGCCGGCGTGTGCTGTTCAGGAAACGAGATACTGATGCGCCGCGGGGTTCCTATCGCGGGGAGCTTCACCCAGCAAGAGATTGTGCTTGCCACCGGGGCTGTTGAGGCAATGGTCGTTGATGTGCAGTGCGTCATGCAGGGCCTCGCAAATGTGGCAAAATCGTTCCATACCGAGCTGATTACTACTTCGCCCCGCGCCAAGATCGAGGGGGCAACACACATTGAGTTTGACCACCACCGCGCGCTTGATATTGCCAAAGATATCCTCATGGGAGCCATCGGGAGATTTCAGAAGAGGGGAAAAGTTCGCATCCCCGAAGCCAAGATGGACGTGGTCGCGGGTTTCAGTCATGAGACGATTACGCACATGTTGGGAGGCGCCTTCCGGGGCTCCTACCGTCCCCTGAACGACAATATCATCAACGGGCGTATCCGTGGCGTGGGCGCGGTCGTGGGATGCGACAGCTGCCGTACAATGTCGGGACGCGAGAACACTACGGTGGTCAGGGAACTGATTGCCAATAACGTGCTCGTGCTGGTCACCGGATGTGTGGCCACCGCATGCGGCCGGGAAGGGCTCTTGACGCCTGAAGCAGCCGACGATGCAGGACCCGGTCTTAGAGAAGTGTGTGAGACCGTCGGCATGCCGCCGGTGCTACACATGGGTTCCTGCGTGGACAACAGCCGTATTCTGATTGCGGCCACTCAGATCTGTAAAGAAGGCGGACTGGGCGATGATATCAGTGAAATACCGGCGGCCGGCTGCGCCCCGGAGTGGATGAGTGAAAAGGCTATCGCCATCGGTCAGTATTTTGTGGCCAGCGGCGCCTACGTCTTGTTTGGCAGGACCTTTCCTACCAAGGGAAGCAAGACCGTAACGGACTACCTTTTTAACGGAATTGAAGAAGAGTACGGCGGGCGATGGGACGTTGAGGCCGAAGCTCTAGGGATGGCCCAGAAGATGATCCGTGCGATTGACCACAAGCGGAAACTCTTGGGAATTCACGAAGAGAAAGAAAGAGTCCTCTTTGACATGGCCATGAGACGCGAATAGTGATCCGAAACACTTCTCAATCCTGTCAAAAAAGTCGGTAGGTTCGTGAAGCTTTATCTGTGACGTGAACTGGGAGTAATGGAGTAATGGAGTATTGGAGTGATGGAGTAATAAAACCCTGGAGTATTGGAGTGGTGGAGTATTGGAATAAGAGCAAGGCGCTCCTTCACGGGTTTTTCCCATTACTCCATTACTCCATTACTCCATAACTCCAATAACGCAAAGTGAGATAGTCTCGATAATGACTAACCTGAAGAATAGTGAGCATAAAGACCGCCCCCCTTGCCAGTCGGCATGTCCAATTCTGACCGATGCGAGGGAATATGTCCAGCTCATTGCTGAGAGGAAGTTCGAGGAGGCCTTTGCTTCAATAAGGAAGCAGAATCCTTTGCCCGGCGTATGCGGACGCATCTGCACACACCCTTGCGAGTCGGCCTGCAAACGCGGACAAGTGGATGAGCCCTTAGCTATAGCAGCGCTGAAACGCTTTGCCTCAGATGGTCTTTGGGCAGCAGAGTACAAACCATCCTCACCCGAAAAATCATCTAAAGAGAAGGTTGCGATAGTCGGCTCCGGACCTGCCGGTCTTGCTGCAGCGCATGATCTGGCTCTGCTTGGCTACCAGGTGACGATCTTTGAGGCCCTGCCGGTCCTGGGAGGTATGTTGAGGGTGGGGGTGCCCGAATATCGCCTTCCCAAAGATGAGTTGGAAAAGGAGATCGAGGCGATTCTCAGCCTGGGCATCGAAGTCAAGACAGGGGTTCGAATCGGGGAAGGAGTAAAGCTCTCTGATCTCTTTGATGAGGGATACAAGGCCGTATTTGTGGCGGTCGGTGCTCATGAAGACCGCAAACTCGGGATTGCTGGTGAAGATGCCCTTGAGGGGGTCGTCTCCGCGGTTTCATTCTTGGGCCAAGTCAACCAGCGGC
>JAQBAU010000175.1:0-5598 GCA_032126655.1 Desulfobacterales bacterium | reverse complement strand
GACTTGCAAACTCTTCACAGAAAGACGCATCAGACCATCAAGCGTGTCACGAATGACATTGATGCCAGGTTTCACTTCAACACGGCAATCAGTGCTGTCATGGAACTTGTCAACACGATACAATCCGTGAAGAAGGAGGTGCTCCTGTCGTCAGAGGGGGCTCCGGTTCTGAGACTGGGACTTGAGACTGTTATAGTCTTGCTGTCACCCATTGTGCCGCATCTGTCACAGGAGCTGTGGGAAGCCCTCGGTAACCCCGGTAGCGTCCTTGAGACCTCCTGGCCCACATACAGTGAGGAAGCCCTTGCCGAAGACGAGATCCTGATCGTCATCCAGGTGAATGGCAAGGTACGTAGTCGTTTTAATATTGCTGCTGATGCGGATGAAAAGGCCATAAAGGCCGCTGCACTGGCCGATGACAGAATTGTGGAACGCATCGCCGACCGCCCACTGAGGAAGGTTATCGTTGTCCAGAACAAACTCGTAAACATCGTCGTCTAAACCAGTACTCAGTGACCAGTATCCAGCAACCAGTGACGAGTGGCCATCTCATGAAACACTTGGGACCAATGAAGACTGTAACCATCGCCCTGACACTGCTGTTAGCCCTCGTGGCCTGTGGCTACAATCTCAAAGGGGCCGGCCTGAAGGCACCAGATGGTGTGGAGACGGTTGCCGTTACCGTGTTGGATAACCGGACAGCGGAATCGGGCATTGAGATGACATTTACGAATCACCTGACATACGAGTTCACCCGCAGCAAGGTGCTTCGAGTCGTTGATGAGAAGGCAGCAGATGCGGTCTTGAGCGGCACCATCACATCTTTGGGAGAGGAGACCATATCGTACACCGCCAACTACGACTCTGACGAACGCCGTGTCAGGGTTACCTTAAACCTGAGCCTCGTGTCCCGCGACGGGAAGGTCTTGTGGTCAGATCCTGCCCTTGCAGGGATTGAGGAATTCAAGGTCGCTGATGATAGGTTTGTCACCGACAAAAACCGCAGGGAGGCCATAGAAACGATATCAGAGCGGATAGCCGAACGAGTCCACAACCGAATCCTTCAGGACTTCTGAGAGATGTGGAGTCGTACGGAATGGGTGATGGCTGACAGCTGACCGCTTACGCAGACTGAATCTGGTTAACTTGCTTTGTCAGGCGGGATATCTTTCTGGAAGCTGTATTGGGATGGACGGCGCCTTTTTGAGCTGCCTTGTCGATAACCGGAATGGCCGAAGCCAAGGCAGTTTGTGCCTTCTCTGCGGAATTCTCATCGATTGCAGCCCTGACGTTCTTAATGACGTTTTTTACCCGCGTTCGGCTTGATTTGTTGCGAAGATTCCTGTCCTTGTTCTGCTTGGCCCTCTTGATGGCCGATTTGTGTATTGCCAAAGTCGTTTGCTCCTTTCTGCTATTGGTCGAATATTAAACTATAAACAGCTCCTAAATCCTTGTCAAGCTCAATTTGTTGTGTTTTGGCCGCTATAGGCTGACTCCTGACTTCTGAACGCAGTTCTTATGTCTGAAACTACCAAAATAACAAAAGCTGCGGGTGTTGTAAGCTTAGCCACCCTGTTGAGCCGGGTTCTCGGGCTGGTGCGGGATGTTGTGATCGCCGCCTTTTTCGGGGCGGGTCCGGCAGCTGATGCTTTTTTTGTAGCCTTCAGAATTCCTAATCTACTGCGCCGTTTGTTTGCAGAAGGCTCACTGACCATCTCTTTCATCCCGGTCTTTACAGAATACCTGTTCAAGCGTGGCCGCGATGAGGCTTTTGCCCTGGCCCGATCTTCCTGGTGGATCCTTACTATTACCTTGGCAGTAGTCAGTGTGTGTGGTGTGCTTCTTTCCCCCCTCATCGTCAAGATCATAGCGCCAGGCTTTGTCTCATCTCCAGACAAGTTTGATTTGACAGTCCTCCTGACCCGTATCATGTTCCCGTATATCTTCTTCATCGGCCTGGTTGCCCTGGCCATGGGAATTCTGAACACCCTTGGCCATTTTGCTGCGCCTGCCTGCTCACCAGCGCTCCTCAGTGTGGCCATGGTCAGCTCGGTTCTTCTCATCTCGCCCCATCTGGAAAAGCCGGTACTGGGTCTTGCTGTGGGCGTCATGATCGGTGGGGGCCTGCAGTTGACCCTTCAAATCCCCTTTATGATCCGCAAGGGCTTTCGTCTTTTTGTTCGGGGCCCCCTCTACCACGCTGCCATAAAGCGAATTGCCTTGTTAATGACCCCGGCTGTGTTCGGCGCGGCAGTGTATCAGATCAATATCCTGGTGGGGACGCTGCTTGCCACACTCCTTCCGGAGGGAAGCGTCTCGTATCTCTATTATGCGGACAGGATGGTGCAGTTTCCTCTTGGCGTGTTTGCCATTGCTCTTGCAACGGCGGTGTTGCCCAGCCTCTCCAAGCAGGCAGCAATGAACGATATGGATGGGTTGCGGTCGTCTTTTTCATATGCCCTGCGGCTCGTGTTTTTTATTACGATCCCTGCCATGACCGGGCTGATCATATTGAGAGAGCCGATCATCAGCCTTCTCTTTCAAAGAGGGGCATTCGATGCTGCCGCATCGCGTCTGACTGCTGAAGCCGTCCTCTATTATGCAGTTGGTTTGTGGGCTTTTTCAGGCGTGCGTATTGTGGTTTCAGCATTTTATTCTCTCCAGGACACAAAAACGCCGGTGAAAACTGCGGTTGTCTCTCTTCTGGTCAACATCCTTTTGAGCATCTGGCTTATGGGTCCGATGCGGCACGGCGGCCTCGCCCTTGCAACATCAGTCGCTTCGGGCGTGAACCTGACGCTCCTGATCCTGGCCTTGAGAAGGCGCTTGGGCCGGATTGGCGGCAAGGGCATCCTGGAATCCCTGTTCAGGTCCGCGGCTTGTTCAGCTGTAATGGGTGCCATCATCGTTTTGATCGGTTTCTGGGCAGGCCCAAAATGCAGCGGAAGCTCTTTGGGTCTACTGGCATGGGTCTTCGGCAGTGTGGGGGCGGGCACGATCCTTTACGGCGGGTTGGCATACCTGATCCGGTGCCCGGAGCTAAGTGCCGTCGTCGATATTGTCAGGACAAGTCTCTACAAGAAGCACACCTAGGCATATCTCGTCCCAGCGCCGTTCTCAAAGCGACATCCCAAAAGCATCTTTTTCTTGACACAGACTTGTGAGTGTGTTCATATTCTGAACGTTCATATTTTGAACGGCAAAAAAAAACGTTGCCTCCGTTGGCGGCTGACACGGCAGAGCGGGTTCTTAGATCAAAACCGTCAACATTTAAATAGGTTATATAGACATTGCCCGTGTAATCGACCGGGCGGAGCTGTGTTTGGAAGCACTCAAGATCTTCTACATTTGACCAGAAAAGAGGAGGTTGAATCTTCTCAAAATGAAAAAATACCTCAGCGATCTGTACAAAAGAAAAGACTTAATTACGTACCTTGTGGTCTCAGGACTCAAGGCACAGCACAGAAATAGCTTGCTCGGTTATTTCTGGTGGCTTTTGGACCCACTGTTGGGCGTTCTGATTTACTATTTCATTGTGGTGATCATTTTTCGCAAGGCCGGAGGGCCTGATTATGGTGTCTTTCTGGTGATCGGGATGATTGTCTGGAGGTGGGTAAATTCGACTGTGACTTCTGCTTCAAAATCGGTTGTCGTCCAGTCAGGGATAATTACACAAGTGTACTTACCCAAGGTTACCTTTCCAATTGGCGCAGTTTTTACGCAACTTATTAACTTTGGATTTGGCTTGATAGTCATTGCTGTTTTCTGTGCCATATTCAAGGTGATCCCGGGACTAAACGTCCTTTGGTTACCATTCATTGTGGCAATGCAGCTGCTTTTTATGACGGCCATTGCCTTTCCATTAGCCTACATCTGCGTATTTGTCCGGGATATTGACAATATTGTAGGCCATCTTATGCGCTTATGGTTCTTTGGGTCCCCGGTTATATGGCCCCCCAACATGATTCCGGAGCGCGGACAATGGCTTCTGGATATTAACCCCATGTATCATTTCCTGGGCAGTTACCGAAATGTTCTAATGTACAACGCCAGCCCTGACTATGTGACTCTGCTATGCATAGGTACAGCCTCTGCTCTCTTCCTCATCTTAATGACATATTACTACAGCTCCTATGAATATAAGATCATCAAGGCCCTATGAAGAATAAGAATACAAGCAAGACTAGATTCCCCTTAATCCCCTTTTTAGAAAGGGGGACTTCACGTAGTTCCCCCCTTTGCAAAGGGGGGCCAGGGGGGATTTCGTTTTGCCATGAGGCGATTCAAATTCAGACTAAAATGTTTCTTCTGGTTAGACATGAGCATCGTTAGACGAAAATTCAGAGAACAAGGCCCTGCTTTCGTAGACACACGAAAACGTCTCGTGGAATGCCAGAACGTGGGGGTGAAATATGAAGTGGGGATCAAGAGAGAAGACATACAGTCTCGGATATTTGACACTCTCCTGAGACGACGAAACAAAAAACCATTCTGGGCTCTAAAGGATGTGAGTCTTGTCGGTCATCCCGGAGACATCATAGGGATTGTTGGTTCCAACGGGGCGGGAAAGACAACGTTATGTAAGGTCATTTCAGGCCTTCTGCGCCCTGACACGGGTGAGATCAAAGTGGAAGGGAGTGTTTCGGCCCTTCTTTCCCTAGGTACAGGATTCAACAATCAACTCTCGGGGAGAGAAAACATCTTTCTAAATGGCATGATGCTCGGGTTTTCAAACAGATACATCAAAGATCTGTTTGATGACATGGTCGCATTCTCGGGCCTTGGGAGATTCATTGAAGAGCCCATAAAGAACTACTCCAGCGGAATGAAAGCTCGGTTGGGTTTTAGTATTGCGGCCATGATTGAGCCGGAGGTGCTGATCATCGACGAAGCCTTGAGCACCGGAGATCTGAAATTTTCGGAGAAAGCCGGGGGAAAGCTCAAACAGATCATTGGCGCATCCAAAACCGCAATTGTGGTGACCCACCAAATGGGTTTTGTTGAAGAACACTGCACGCGGGCGCTGTGGATTAACAATGGGGTCGTTGGAGCATCAGGCTCACCCGATGAAGTCGTAGGGTTGTACAAAGAACATGCAGAACGAACCAGCAAGAAAGCCAGAATTGTACATCTCTGTGAAACACAACCCAGGTCGGGAGGTTATGGGGTGGTCAAGGCGAGAAACGTCGGCGTGAAGTTTTCGCTAATGGGAAACAAGGACGGGAATGCCGGTGGGTCGAATGAGGGCAAGAAGGTCTGGGGAAAAAGAGAAAGTGACTTTTGGGCTCTCAGAGATGTCAATTTCACGGTGAATCAAGGCGACGTTGTCGGAATCATCGGAGCAAATGGGGCGGGCAAAACAACGTTGTGCCGCGTGCTTACCGGCATTTTGAAGTCTGATCAGGGCGAGGTTTCTGTTGACGGTGACATTACTGCATTGCTCAGCCTTGGGTCCGGGTTTAACTATCAGCTCACAGGCAAAGATAACGTATACCTCAATGGACTGATGCTGGGGATTCCCAAAAGGAAGTTGAAGAACGTATATGATGATATTGTAGAATTTTCCGAGATAGAGAAATTCATGGACCAACCCGTGAA
>JAQBAU010000174.1:0-12109 GCA_032126655.1 Desulfobacterales bacterium | reverse complement strand
AGTGCTCCACCACCTCCTCCTCGGTCATGCTCTCTCCTTGCTTGCAGACCACGATGGCTTTGACAGATTCGCCCCATTCCGTGTCGTGAAACCCAATAACAGCGCACTCCAGAATCTTGGGATGCCTGAAGAGTACCTCCTCGATCTCTGCGGGGTAGATATTTTCCGCCCCGCTGATGATCATATCCTTCTTCCGGTCCACAATGTAGAAGTAGCCTTCCTCGTCAACGGTAGCGATGTCGCCCGTATAGAGCCAGCCTTCCCTGATGGTTGAGGCGGTCTCTTCCGGCATGTTCCTGTAGCCCTTCATCACCTGGGGGCCTTCAATAGTCAGTTCTCCAGGCTCTCCCAAGGGGACTTCGTTTGTTCCCTCCTCGACATCCACCAACCGGCAGTAAGTGTCCGGAATCGGTATGCCTATACTGCCGACCTTGCGACGGCCATCAAACGGATTGATGTGTGTAACGGGGCTGGACTCGGTCAGCCCATACCCCTCGACAATAGTGGCCCCGGTCATCTCTTCAAATTCGCGAATGACTTCCACGGGGAGGGGGGCGCTGCCGGAAAAGCACCCTTTCAAGCACGTCATGTCAGTCTTTTTTATGTGTGGATGATTGAGGATACCTATGAACATGGTAGGGACCAGGGGCGCAAAAGTAGGCTTAAACTTTCGGATTGCTTCCAGGAGTGGCTCGGGTTGGGGTTTTGGCACCAGCACATTTCCCCATCCCATGTTGACCGCAAAATTCATAGAGGTCGTGAGTCCGAAGACGTGGAAGAAGGGCAGGGCACCGAGCATTATCTCTGCACCTCTGTCAAAACCCGGAAACCATGCTGTCACTTGTTGCACCTGTTTGCTCAGGTTGCCGTGGGTTAGAATCGCGCCTTTCGATACCCCGGTTGTTCCACCCGTATACTGGAACATGGCTACATCGTCGAAGGCAAGAGACACCTCGGGGGGCTTGGGCTCGCTGACGGCAATAACTTCTTTCCATTTGTAAACCTCGGGGGCGGACTTTACGTCGGCGGCCAGTTTCTTCCGCTTACCGACCAGGGGAAACAGAAGGCTCTTCGGAAAAGGCAGATAATCGCCAATGGACGTATAGATGATTTCCTTGATGCCTGTCTCGCGCCGCAAGTCGATCATGCGGTTTCCCAGCAGATCAAGAGTGATCAAAAGTTTTGCTTCCGAGTCATTAAACTGGTGTTTGAGCTCCCGGTCTGAATAGAGCGGGTTGTTCATCACCGCGATCCCGCCAATCTTTAAAACAGCGTAATAAGCCACCACGCAAGGGATTAGGTTCGGAAGGAGGATGGCCACACTGTCTCCCTTCCTGATGCCGAATCCGGGAAGTGCAGTAGCAAATCGATCGACCATCTCCTTGAGTTCCTGATAGGTCAGTTGGTAACCTTGAAAGAGCAAGGCCATGTTGTTGGGAAACATCTGGGCACTCCTGTCAAGGAAATCAGGAAGGCATGCCTCTTCGTAGTCGACGTTCTCCGGAACCCCGTGTTCGTAATACTTGAGCCAGCGTCTCTCTTGCGAGGTCATTTCAAGCCTCCTTCATTCTTTTTTCAAACATTGGTTAAGTGCCCGGCCGGTGGATCAAAACGGGTACGATTCCAGCTCGATTATCCTATCCGCAATCTCTCTTTTCAGACTCACGGCATCAAGGGGTTGGTAGCGTGCCAGTTTTTTCACGCCCGCCAACTGCGTTCTGAGCATATCTCCTTGTTCCACGTAGGCCAACATCTGCTTTGCCCACATCTCTATCTTGGGTATGGTCTCGTCCACGTAGGTCTTAACTGCAGCCACATGGAGTATAGCCTTTTCTTCGCCCTGGTTTGAAATGGCTTTGAGGGCTCTCAGGAGACCACTCTCCATAGCAAAGATCTCTATCACGATGTCAGCAATCTTTCCAAGGACCTCCTGCTCGTGGGTCAGTTCCTGTTGAAATTTCTGGGCCGCTACGCCGGCTACCATGAGGGCAATCTTTTTACTCATCTTGACCATGTGTTCCTGAAGCGCAAGGGGGGTGTCCGGTAGCTGCACGGACAGGGGAGAGTAGCTCATGAGTTCACCGGCAATGGCCTGTGCAGCAGGAAACAAGGCCAGCCGACCTTTTAAGGCCCTTCGCAGCATGGTGCCGGGGATCAGCAAGCGGTTGATCTCGTTGGTGCCTTCCCAGATCCGGTTGATCCTGGAGTCCCGGTAGGCCCGTTCTGCGGCATATTCAGCACAGTACCCGTATCCTCCGAGGATCTGAACGTATTCGTCCACGCAGTAATCAAGGCTCTCCGAACCGTAGACTTTTGTGATGGAGCACTCGGCAGCGTATTCTCCTATGGCCTTGGCATTCTCAGCACCGTTCTTCTTGGCCTCATCGTCAAGCGTTGCCAGCTTATCGTCAAAGACCCCTGCCAGGCGATACATCATGCTTTCGCTGATGTACGTGCAAACAGCCATATTGGCCAACTTGGTCTTGATCATGCCAAAGGAGCTTATGGGAACCTTGAACTGGATGCGGGTATTTGCATATTTTACGGCGGCTGTGACGCAGGCCTTGCATCCACCCACCGTGGCAGCCCCCAGTTTCCAACGTCCGAGGTTCAGGACATTGAAAGCTATTTTGTGCCCTTTGCCAATTTCAAACAGGACGTTCTCAACCGGCACTTTGGCATCTTCCAGAATGAGCGAGCACGTGGAGGAGCCGTGCATTCCCATCTTTTTCTCTTCGGGCCCAGTGGACACACCAGGAAAATCGCGCTCCACGATAAAACCGGTGAACTGTTCGCCGTCCACTTTGGCATAGACAATGAAGGAGTTCGCCCATCCGCCATTTGTGACAAACATCTTCAGCCCGTTCAGGATATAGTGTTTGCCGTCTTCCGAAAGAACCGCCTTTGTCCTTGCATTCAGGGCATCAGACCCGGCGTCAGGTTCCGTGAGAGCGTAGGCACCGCACCACTCCCCGGACGAAAGCTTGGGCAGGTACTTTGTCTTCTGGTCGTTTGTTCCAAAATAGACAATGGGTAGGGTGCCTATCCCGGTGTGGGCGCCGTAGACTGCAGTAAAGGAAGCGGTGGTTCCTGTAGCTTCAGTCACGACTGTGGTGCTGACTTTGTCCAACCCCAGTCCACCGTATTCCTCAGGGACGTCCGTAGAAAGAAGCCCAAGTTCCCCCGCCTTAGCAAGGATTCCCAAAACCGTTTCCCGATCCATGGCATCAACCTTGTGGAGGATCGGGAGGATCTCCTTGCTGACGAAGTCCTTTGTCGTTTCGTAGATCATCCGGTGCTCTTCGGAGAAGTCCTCGGGCGTAAACACCTGCTCTGGGCTCGCATCTGTAATCAGGAACTCACCGCCTGCAAAGATTTTTTTGTCCGCCATCATGTCGCTCCTTGTCAAATATTGGAGTATTGGAGTGTTGGAGTAATGGTTAAGAGAGATTTTTTTCAATACTCCATCACTCCATTACTCCATTGCCCCAAAGAACTGATACAGCATCGGTTCCCAGAGGGCAAGTTTGTCCCTATTCTTCTATTTCAAAGATCCCCGCCGCGCCCATCCCAAAGCCGATGCACATGGAGACCAATCCCCACCGGAGGTGCCTCTCTTGCATTTCATAAATGAGTTGGGTGGTTAGTTTTGCTCCCGTGCAACCCAGGGGATGCCCCAACGCAATCGCACCGCCGTTCACGTTGGTGATCTCCTCGTTCATGCCAAGCTCCCTGATGCAATAGATGGACTGGGCTGCAAAGGCCTCGTTAAGTTCGATCATCTCTATCTGATCAAGGGTCATGTTGGCGAGCTCCAGCACCTTGGGAATGGCAACGGTCGGTCCAACGCCCATGTATTCCGGCTCACAGCCCTCTACAGCATAGTACCGAAATGTGGCCATGGGGCGCAGCCCGAGATCTTCTGCTTTCTCCCTGGACATCAGCACAACGCCTGCCGCACCGTCACTCATCTGCGAGGAATTCCCTGCGGTAACCGTCCCATCCGGCTTAAAGGCGGGCCGAAGGTGGGAGATGCTTTCCACGGTGGTGCCGGGCCGCATGCCTTCGTCTGTATCAAAGACAAACTCCTCGAATTCAAAACGCCCCCCCGGGGCCTCCTTCTGAGTCCGTACCTTTAGGGGAACAATCTGGCTCTTGAACCGACCGCCCTTGATGGCGGCTTCGGCCCTCTGCTGACTCCTGGCCCCGAAAGCATCCTGTTCCTCCCGGCCGATGCTGTACCGCTGGGCCACATTCTCGGCCGTAAGCCCCATCCCTGTAAACGAACCCGGCCTCGTGTCCACGAGGGCGGGATTCGGCAACATCGTACCTCCACCCATAGGAATCTGACTCATGCTCTCCACGCCGCCGGCAACGACCACCTCGCTGAATCCACACATGATTTTTTGAGCACCAATAACGATGGCTTCGAGTCCTGAGGAACAGAACCTGTTTATCGTCATGCCAGGAATCCGATCGGGCCACCCCATAGACATAACTAACACCCGTCCCAGGTTAAGCCCTTGTGCAGCTTCGGGAAAACTGCATCCGATGATTACATCGTCAATGAGCACAGGATCCAAATCGGATGCTCTTTTCATCAGATCTCCCAGAACAGCGCAACCCATGTCCTCAGGACGGGTATATTTCAGGATGCCCTGAGGGGCCTTTCCTACCGCTGTTCTGCAGGCCGCCACAATCACCGCTTCTCTCATAACGTCTTCTCTCCGTTTTCGCCGGTTGTTCTGTCTGCCCGCTTTGATCCGGTCCGCTTAACCGGCCAACCGGGTATCACCTCAGTTTCTAAGGGGCTTGCCAGTACTCAGGGTGTGCTGAATCCTGGCCTGGGTTTTTGGCTCACCGCACAGGCTCAAAAACGCCTCTCTCTCAAGATCCAGGAGATACTGCTCGGTGACGTAGGTATCCGGGCGGACATTTCCGCCGCACAACACGTACCCGATCTTCGCCGAGACCGTGACGTCGTGTTCGGTGATATAATCTGAAGTGTTCATGGACCACAGGCCGAATCTAACTGTAGCAAAGGTATCCTCACCGGCAACGCGGATCCTGTCCTTTGGCCTGGAAGGCGAGTATCCTTCCATATTCATGGCAAGCACTGTCTTCTTGGCCTCTTCCATTAGATAGTCCCGATTGATTGTAACTTTGTCTGTCGGTCTGAGATATCCAAGCTTTATGGCTTCAGGCCCGGAGGTTGACACCTTAGCCATGGCAATGGTTTCAAAGGCCCTGGCAATGAAGGGCATGAGGTCTATCTGTTTTGGGTAGAGTCCGCCCTTTTGAACCTCAAAGAGGTGTTCGGTACTGCGGATCAGCATCTCCTTGGTTCCGCCCCCGGCGGGGATCAGGCCGACCCCGACTTCCACGAGACCCATGTAGGTTTCTGCAGCACATCTTACACGATCTGAAGCCAGACAGATCTCACAACCGCCACCTAGAGCCATCCCGGCAGGCGCGGCTACAACCGGTTTCTCCAGGTATTTCAGTTTCATGAATCCGTCCTGGAATCTTTTGATCATCCAATCTAAATCATCCCATTCTTCCTCCTGGGCCGTGAACAAAACCAGTGGCAGGTTTGCTCCAACAGAGAAGTTGGCCGCATGGTTGGCAATGACAAGGCCTTCGAAATCTTTACTCACGATGTCTGCGGATTGTATGACCATGTTGGTGATGTCGTCACCCATGGCATTCATTTTAGTGTGAAACTCAAGACACGCCACGCCATCCCCAATATCAACAAGGGACGCGCCGCTGTTTGCAGCCACTTCTTTTTGTCGATCCTTAAGGGAGGGCAACAGAATAATCTCCGGCTTGACAAGAACCTCCTTGTAGTCTGAGGTGGCAGGATCATAGCAAAAAAGCGTGCCAGCCTCGCTCTTGTAGAAAGACGCATTACCACCATCAAGCATTTCCTGTACCCATGAAGGGACTGCACAGCCGGCACCCTTCATTTTGTCCACCGACTTTTCTAATCCAAGAACATCCCAGGTTTCAAAGGGACCCAATTTCCAGGCAAAGCCCCACTTCATGGCGTTGTCGATGTTTAGAATGTCGTCCGCTATTTCAGGAATTCGATTGGCCGAGTAAATAAGGGTTTCCGTCAAGGTACGGAACGTAAACTCTCCGCCCGGATCTTTGGCATAAAACAGGGACTTGATTTTTTCAGCCGTGCCTGAAGTCGTTTTGGCTGTTTCAAGAGACGCCAGTTTCACCTTTTCCTGCGGGCCGTATTCGAGTGTCTTGTGGTCAAGGGAAAGGATGACTCGTTTCCCTTCGCTGTCCTTGGTTTTCTTGTAGAAGCCCTGGTGCGTTTTTTCTCCGAGAAACTTCTTTTCGAGCATCTGATTGAGCAAGTCGGGCACCTTGAACAGGTCCCGTCTTTCATCGTCAGGTGCCCCGTCGTATACATTGCTTGCCACGTGAACCAAAGTGTCCAGACCCACCAGGTCAGCCGTCCTAAAAGAGGCGCTCTTAGGGTGGCCTATAACAGGACCGGTCAGCTTATCGACCGCCTCAATGCTTAATCCCATGTCTATCATGGTCCTGATGACAAAGAGCAGGCTGAAGACGCCGATTCGGTTTGCCACGAAATTGGGTGTGTCCTTGGCATAGACGACCCCTTTCCCAAGCAACTTCTCACTCGTTTCTGCAAGGGTCTCTATGACTTCAGGGTGTGTTTCCGGTCCCGGGACGATTTCCAGGAGTTTCATATATCTGGGAGGATTGAAGAAGTGGGTGATGGCAAAATGTTTTCGGAAGTTGTCAGATCGTCCCTTGCAAAGAGTCTCGGCCAATATACCGGAAGTATTGGAGGTGATGATGGTCCCGGAACCAATCACAGATTCAATACTTTCAAAAACCTTTCTTTTTATGTCAATGTTTTCAACTACTACCTCTATGAGCCAATCTGCCTCGCTCAACGACGCCAGATCATCCTCCATGTTGCCGATGGTGACCAATGCGGCGTTTTCCGGAACATAGAAGGAGGCCGGCTTGGACTTCAGGGCCGTATCCAACCCGTTTTTCGCAAACTTGTTCCTGAATGCCTTGCTCTCCTGCGTGAGCCCCTTTTTTTCATCTTGCTCTGTGAGTTCAGGGGGCACGATGTCGAGGAGAGTGACCTCCATGCCGACGTTGGCCAGATGGGCCGCAATGGTTGCCCCCATGACTCCGGCGCCGATCACACCGACCTTCCTTATCCTTTTGCTCATGGAGCAATCTCCTTTATCGATTTGCAGCTGTCATTCGCGTGGCCCGGAGACAGGCATAACAGGTATGGCACGGCCGGACATCACCACTCTGCCATTGGCGCAATACACACCCATGATTATCGAGACTGGTGTCTCATGGCGTGTAGGGAGGCCCAGGCACGATGAAAACGCGTGAGCCTTCCCTAAAAGTTAATTGACAAGCTTTGCCCATAAAGTGAAAAAAGGATCAATTGCCAAGCATTCCTTTTTTCAGTCCTGAATCGGCTGGTTTCTTGCCCAGCCAAATGGCGAAGAGAGCTTTCTTGAAATCGAGTCCTTCTACAGTCCCTCTGAGCTTTCCCTTCATGAATACCTGTACTCCCTGGCCCGGGATGTAGATGATGTCGTAAATATCGTTTTTCTTTGCTTCGTCTGTAAAAAAGGAGTTGAACAGGTCGATTCCTTTCTTGATGTTGGAAATGTCCCCACCCGTTGCCTTGTCAAAACCCTCATTCCATCCGTTTACCAGTTTCTCGCCGGAAACCCCATCGTATATGAAGTGCATTCTGACTGCCATAGGCTCATCTGCTTCGATGACCTTCTGCGGGTCCTTGGCATATTTTGTCAGGTAAAGGCCGCCTGCATAGACCTTGATAAACAATTTCTTTCTCAAGCCGGCGCCGTTTAGAAGCAACTTGCTCTCGCCGGCCATGAGAGAATCGGGCAACTTAGCCCCGCCGATTTCCTTTGCGACGGCTAGGGATGTCACCATGAGACTAGCCAATGTTACCAGGAGCAATTTCTTAGTCATCACACCCTCCTTTTCATAATGATTAGAATTGGCCACTTGACGATGGCAATAATAGGAAAAAGATGGTTGCGTGTCAAGGGGCCACGCCCCGGTCCTTTTCGTGGTTATTGGATGTTGACACCTGAGAGAATATCGTGTCAAATGAGAATACCATCCTTGTCAGTAACACATCCGACAGTGTTTTGGGTAATCCGCTACACCCGGGGTCTATAGGCAAGTGATGGGGGAGAGTTGTTAAGATGATATGCCCAAAGTGCGGATTTGACCAACCAGATGAGGCCTATTGTGCGTTTTGTGGTATCAACACCAAGAAATACCGGCAGGAGAGAAGGAAGAAGCAGTATATCGTGTATTTGCTTGTTTCTTTCGTAGTCATTGCCGGGATTTTCATCGCCATCAACTCCATCCATAAAGTCAAGACTCCTGAGTCAGCCACCCCATATGCAGAGAAGAAGGGAGAAGACCAGATCAAGGACATTGATTTGCCTGAAACCAAGCGAGAACGATTCGAAGCCAGACAAGAATCCAGGACCAGGAAACGAATCGATCGTCAACGTCCAAGCGTATCGAAAAGAGAGGTAGACCTCAGGCCAGAACGTTTGGAAGAGACGGGCCCGGGTGAGATTGCACCTTCTGGGAAGCCCCGTTTAACAGAGCCAACTGCCTGGTCCGGTCCTGAGGCAAGCCAGGGCGAGAAACCTACGGCAGGAGAGTGGTTTGAAAAAGGCAGAGCGTTAGACGATGAGTCTGATGCTGAAGTAGAGTTCTATGAGAAAGCCCTGGAATTGAACCCTGAATTTGCCCCGGCATTCTATTGGCTGGGTGCCATTCATTTTCGCCGGGCCAAGTACGAGTTGGCAGACCAGGAATTTGCCAAGTTCATCGAATACGCTTCGGAAGCCGACAGGCAGACCCACGATATTTACGTGTACTATTCTCCATCCGACATGGAGAGACTCTCTGCGGCAGCTATGACGGAAAAGGCATCAGCCGAAGAGGAAGAGAAAGAATCACCGGTAGAGGCACTGGGGGAAGCGCGCGCGAAAGTTGAAGAAGAGGACAAAGAAGCACTGTCGGAAGCCGAAGAAGTAGAGAAGACACCAGAGGAGACGGAAGAAGGCCAAGAGACAGCTGCGGAATCAGAAGAGATAGAAGCGGAAGCAGAAGAGACAGAAAAGGAAGCAGCCGAGGAGACGGAAGAAGCGGAAACAGAAACACCTGAGGGGGTCCCAAAGGAGGCGGAGGAAGAGGCGGAGTACTGAAACGGTAACCGTTTCTATAATGAGGAGGGCACCATGCATCGTTTTCGAGTGAGAGTAGGCCTTATGTTGACGGTCGTTTTATCTGCCATGTTCTCTATTGTCGTATTTGCTTATGACAATGAACCCTATGATTTCAGAGGAATAAAGTGGGACACCCATATTGAAAAAGTGCCTGAAATGGAGATCGCCCTCGACGGAGGCGAGCTAAAGGCTTATACAAAAAAAGGTGAAAAGATGAAGCTGGAGGAAGCTGAATTGAGTGCTCTCCACTACATCTTCTACAAAGACCACTTCTACTGCGTTCATATTGAGTTTAAGGGCTTAACTGATTTCAACAAGATCAAAGATGCCTTGTTCAAAACATACGGGCAACCCGAGGGAACCCAGTACCACGACAAACGTTTTGCCTGGACGGGTGCGACGGCGAGCATAACCCTGGAGTTTGATGAATCGATAGGCCAGGGTGAGTTGGGCTACAAATACTTGGCCATCGACGAAGAGATAGCTGGGGACGAAAGGAATCGAATAGCAGAGGATGCCGAATAGGCAAAGAGGTCCAAAGATCATTCCAAAAACAGAACGAATAGGTTTGGGGACTGGGGGCAAATAAATGGACCCTGACGCTGCAAAATATTTGGAGTTTGGACAAAGAATGGGAGGAGTTACTTAAATGGCTAAGAAGAAACCCGAGACAATAACTTTTGAGTACAAGATCTCCCCAAACTTCGCTGTGTATGCTGTCTGCGGTGCGTTTGGGGGGCTGAACTCTCATGGCGAAATCATAATGACCCTTTATAACGAGAAGGCAGCAATCCCCGAACGCCAGACCTATAGTATTAAAGATGATGGTTCGATAGACAAGCAGCCGATAAGCGTGGAAAAAAAAGAGAGCATCATCAGACACGTCATGTTCGGAGTTTCGATGAACCCGTCGGTTGCGAGGTCTGTCGGACAGTGGTTGATTGAGAAAGCAGATACTTATGACAGGTATGCAGAAGGAACATAAGGACTGGAAGGATGTGATGGGGCTGCCGGTGGTCACTGATCTTGTTGATCCGCGGCCAAGGCGACTGGTGAAGTACTTGCATGACTACTCGCTCTTGTCAGCGACGGCCAGTTTCAGTGCGGGCCATGGCGAGGCTACCCGGGCTGCTTCATCTTCATCACAAGTTCACATTCAGATAAACCGATTGCCCAACAACATCCTGAAGGTACCTCTGGACGTCTTGGTTGAGCCCGGCGAACAGGGGTTTGTTGCCCGAACGCCCGACCTGCCATTAGCCGGCTATGGCCAGGATCGTATTGAGGCCATTGATATGTTGAAAAGTGAAATCGAGTCTCTGTTTGAGGAATTGCGGGAGAATGATGATGTCAGTGAAGAATGGCTGGGGATCAAGAAGTTTTTGACAGAAAGAATGACGGCCGACGAATAATGGACGGTTCGCTCGGTCTCTCACTAACCCCGTCGGGCAATACATCCTCCTGTGCTGCTCTCCACGTCTTGCGCTCTTCCAGTTTGTGCCAGGTTACTTTTCCGGCTCGGCCCAGACGATATGCCTCTTGTTAACAAAAAGCACCTTTCCCTCACCGCCCCCATCGAATGTTACGTCGAAGAGGATAACAAAGGGTTTCTGGTCCCTGACAAATATGTCAGAAAGCCTTTCATTGATCCCAAGGTTTATCTTTCCGCTTAGAGCTTGCCCGTCCACCGTCTTAATCGTCACCCCTTTGGGATTGCTTTGATAGTCCATTCTGTTTCACCCCCTTGTTATAGCCGGTACACCGTTTGTAACCTGCATTGCAGGCTATCAAGAAAGACTTTTGGCGTCAAGGGGTTAGGTTGTCGTCCGCCCGGCGCCCCAAAAGAGACTGTGCTGATTTGGAATCTGAGACATGTCGGGAAAGCGCAACTGAAAAATGGAAGCTCCATGCAGTCCTGCTATAACGGGACAGGGAATGCGCTCCCTGTTGCAGTTCAAGAACCTCCCCTCGGTGATTGGTGGGGTCGATGCCGGGATGTTTCCCCAGCCTCCTCCTTGGCGGGGATGAGATCGCATCCACTAGGCCATGGTAGACAGGGGGTGTGTGGTTTCAGAACAACGATGCAATCCGTGAACTACTTCTGTGCCTGGGAGTTCTTTACGTCAACGTTACCCTCCAGTGTGGCCAGCATCTGTGAGAGTTGTTCTTTCAGAAAGAAAAGAATGACTTGATCTTTGTCGGCTTTTTCGATCTCCCCAGAGAGACTCTCCTTAAGCCTGGGAAGGTCGTCAGGAACGGGGACCTTTCTCTGAGACAGCTGGACTATGGACTCACTAATGACCTTGAGCTGTTCGCGTTTTGTTCTGAGCTGAGGGACGCCTGATGACTTGGAAACTGCATTGATTACGCTCCAAAGCTTTGCCGCGAGATCTTCCACCTCTCTTTGCACTTTGCTGAGATCTTCCTCTTCTCTTTGCACTTTGCCACCCTCCCTTCAGTCTGCAAGTTGTTAACAAAAAGATCTTACACGATTTTTGCCACCTGTTTCAACTAAAAACGGCCCATGAGGTCGAAATTTCATCCGGAGGATTGGAGAGCCCGTGACGACTGCCTCCTCTTTTCTGTTATTGTTTTGGGCCACAAACAAAAAGGGCAGGGTCATTGCTGACCCTGCCCTTTAAACTTAAAGCTGTTCTTTAAGCCAATAAAGTATGTTCTTGAAATCCCTCCTAGAATCCAAAGCCACCAGCGGCCGTGCCAATGAAGCAGACACTGTCGCTCTTGTCTTCGGTCCCGGCCTCGGGATTCAAAGCGTCTGCCGCGCCGGGCACACCGGGTGCCCCCGG
>JAQBAU010000173.1:0-13878 GCA_032126655.1 Desulfobacterales bacterium | reverse complement strand
GCCACCCAGGCACCGAGGGCACGTTATAATGAGCGGGAATTTATTGTCAAGCAGTATAGGGGGAATGGGGAATGCGGAGTGCGGAATGAAATGGCTCAAGGTTTACCCGCCGTCACTTTGGAGGGTTTACCCGCCGTCGTTTTGGCGGGCTGTTTTGGGTAATTATTCCCGCCGACACCGCCATGCTTCAATTGTGCACGTTCTACAATCATTTTAACCCGTTGGAATAGTCCTACCGCTATCTTCGCTCTGGCACCCTTGATTTCTTCCACATTGTGCTTACTGTGACATATAGAGGTGTTTGTTCTGTGACAATTAGCTGTACACCTCTAAATAAAGGGGGTGTGTTCTATGGAAACCAAGAGAAGACTCAGAATCCTCATAGACCTTGAGAAGTTGAACACCCTAAATGCAGAGGGATGCCTGGCTTGCGGTGGGAAGTTTACCCTTGGAGAAGAAGTGGTGTTAGCCCGCGGAGAGTGGAAGGGCGTGAAGTACATCCATGAAGATGAAGCATTCTTTAACAAGAAGACCAACGAACATTACCAGCGAGGATATCACTCACCCGGGCGTTACAGTCTGGTGCCGAAGGAGTGTGCGAAATGAAAACCGTTATTCTCTCCCTTATTACTATGGTGTTCTTAGTGGCAGGTTACCAAGATTCGAACAACCTGCAGAATCAGACGAGGACAGTCATGAATGACAAACATGAAACGTTACGCACGGCCACTTTTGCAGGTGGTTGTTTTTGGTGTGTGGAATCTGACTTTGAGAAGGTCAATGGCGTAGTTGAGGTCATATCCGGGTATACCGGCGGACACAAGGAGAACCCCAAATACAAGGAGGTTTCCTCCGGTGGTACCGGTCACGTCGAGGCCATTCAAGTCCTGTATGACCCAGCAGAAGTAACCTATGAAGAACTGCTCGACGTTTTCTGGAAGCATGTTGACCCAACCGATCCTGATGGACAATTCGTGGACCGGGGATCGCCGTACCGAACAGCCATTTTCTACCACGATGACGAGCAAAAACGGTTAGCTGAAGAATCCAAAGAAGAATTGGCTGACTCGGGTCAGTTCGATAGATCGATCGCTACGGAAATCGTCAAGTTCTCTCAATTCTACAAAGCAGAGGAGTATCACCAGGACTATCATAAGAAGAACCCCTTGAGTTACAAGTACTACAGGTGGAACTCGGGTCGAGATCAGTTTCTGGAAAAAGCATGGGAAGACCGCGCGAATGAGGCAAAGAACCATGCGGATCTTGGGAAATATCAGAAACCAAGCGACGAGGTACTCAGAAAGAAATTGACACCACTGCAGTACAAGGTCACTCAAGAAGAGGGAACCGAGAGAGCGTTCGACAATCAATACTGGAATAACAAAAACGAAGGGATCTACGTGGACATCGTGTCCGGTGAGCCCCTCTTCAGCTCTTCTGACAAATTTGTTTCTGGAACTGGATGGCCGAGCTTCACAAGGCCTGTTGAGACAAGCAATATTCTGGAAGAAGAAGACCGGGGTCTTTTCATGGTGCGCACTGAGGTAAGAAGTAAACATGCCGATTCGCACCTGGGGCATGTCTTTTCTGATGGACCCGAGCCCACAGGCCTAAGATACTGTGTCAACTCCTCGGCCCTGAGATTCATTCCCAAAAAAGCGTTGGAAAACGAAGGGTACGGTGAGTATTTAAGGCTTTTCGAACTGGACGGATAGCGTCATGTAGATCGGGTGACGACCCCGTTTGTCATGGACATCCCCTTAACGCAATGCGGCGGCGCCTCAAGAGAGCGCCGCCGCCTGCGTTCTACGATAGTCTGAGGGCATGAATCACGCCATGGCAAAAGCAAGCTGTGCCGTACAGGACCGGAGACGTTTGTTGCATCACCTCGTTGAGGCTCTTCCTGAGGGCCTTCACCTGATACCCCCCTACCCCGGGCGCTAATTGATGGCTCTGAATTACGATTGATCTGTAATCCTCAAACACGATTTCCCCGACGGTCCTGTAGAGAAACCCATTTCGCGGCTTTCCAGTCCACGTGCACAGGTCGTAAGGCTCTGTGCAGTGCTCCGGACAGCGAAAATCAGCATAGCTCACAAAAAGCTGTCCTTCCGGGCCCCGCTTAGGGTTGGGAAGCTTGTCTTCAACTTCCAGGGGTACTGCGACAACCTCGATAGGACCAATTCGTGCAAGTTCCCGGCGCACCCATTCAAATGCCACATGAATGGGCGCAGCAGGGATAATCCAGGCTAACGCGCTTTTATTATCCATGAGGGCTTCAAGATACGCTATGCCGTCTGCGCAGACTCTGTCAACCGGGAGGAGTCCCAGGCGATCCAGGGCTGTCTGGTCTTGATCCACGACCGTCAGGGGTGCCACCGGGTATTTCTTGTGGAGCTTCTCAACGGCCCTGGTCCCAAACTGGCCCGCGCCAATGATTAAATATGAACTGTGTTTCTTTTCCATCAGAAATTATCTCCCGCCAACACTATGAGCTTGTACGAATCTTGTCAAATCGTATGAGATTTGCTAACAATAACGCACCATGAGTAAATCAACTCCGCATCGCCTGATCCTGGCCTCGAGTTCTCCCAGACGTCGTTATCTCCTCGAACAGGCGGGCTTAACGTTCACCGTGATTCCGAGTACAGTTGACGAGAGTTCGGTCCCTGCGGGGACACCTGAAGATCACGTTCGTGTGCTCGCGCAAGCCAAAGCAAAGGAGGTCTCGGAGGACAACCCGGAGAGCTGGGTGATTGGTGCTGATACGGTTGTGCTCATAGGAGGTGACGTACTGGGTAAACCGGACTCGGCCGCACGGGCGCGTGAGATGCTTGAGACGCTGAGCGGGAAGACCCATCGCGTCCTGACCAGCTTTTGCATCTGCCACAAGGCAAATGGACGCTCCTTTTGTGAAACCGTACAATCAAAGGTCCTATTCAAAACCCTGAGTGAGGGCGAAATCGACTGGTACATCCACACGGGTGAACCTTTTGATAAGGCAGGAGGTTATGCCGTGCAGGGCTTGGGTAGTTTCTTTGTCAAACAGATTGAGGGGTCTTACACCAATGTCGTTGGTCTTCCGATATGCGAGGTGATGGAGTATTTATTAGCGGAAGGTGTGGTGAAACTGTAGCGATTTTGGATTCGGGATTTTGGATTGCGGATTGGGAAACGGGTCGAATACGGGGTGAGGAAGCATATTGCATGGCGCATAGGGCATAGCGTTTCCTCTTTCACGCTCTGCGCTCTGCGCTTTGCGCTATGCCGACTAAAACGGGCCCAACCGGCTCAACCCACACAATGAACCAGACAAACCTGTCAATAACCGTGAATATCAAAAGCAGACTGGAGCGCGTCGAAGAGCGAATCAGAGAAGTGGCCGTCTCGTGCGGGCGAGACCCTGAGACTGTAAAACTGGTTGCTGTGAGTAAAACCGTGCCTCTGGATCTCGTTCAGGCTGGGATTAAAGCAGGCGTGACCATTCTTGGAGAGAACTATGTCCAGGAAGCCAGAGAAAAGATCGAGGCCCTTGAGGGAAAAACCGTTTCCTGGCATCTCGTAGGGCATCTTCAATCAAACAAGGCAAAGCATGCAGTCAGGCTCTTTGACCTGATCCATTCTGTGGATCGCTTTAAGCTCGCCAGGGAGATCAACACTCGAGCGCATGCCCTTGACAAAGTCCAGCCCATCCTGATTCAGGTAAATATCTCGGGCGAAGAAACCAAGTCTGGCATTGACACGGACGAGGCCCTGGCGTTGATCCGTGAGGTAGCTCCTCTCGAAAACGTTACCATCCGAGGGCTCATGACAATGCCCCCTTACTTCAATGCCCCGGACAGAGTGCGACCCTTTTTCCGGGCGCTCAGGGCCTTCCAGTCGCAGGTCCGTGAGGAAGCGATTCCGAATGTCGACATGTCAGAGCTCTCAATGGGGATGACCGGGGATTTTGAAACAGCAATTGAGGAAGGAGCCACGCTGGTTAGAATCGGAACGGCGATTTTTGGAGAAAGAGAATAATATCTCACCGGAAAGATACTAATGGAGTGATGGAGTAGTGGATTAATGGGCAAAAAATGGTGATGTGGTTTTATCTTTTTCCAGTACTCCAATACTCCAGTACTCCAGCTGTGATCGGAGCGGACTAGCCCCTTATGAGAATTTTGCTACACATATGCTGTGCGCCGTGTGCGATTTACCCCTTGAAGATCCTTCGATCCGAGGGTTTCGAAATCATGGGCTTCTTCTATAACCGCAACATACATCCATACCAGGAGGCCCAACGGCGCGAAAACGCTCTCAAGACCTATGCCGAGCAGGAGAACTTGGAAGTCATCTATCAGGATGGTTACGATATGGAAGGATTTCTGCAAAACGTGGTATTTCGTGAGAACGAGCGTTGCTCCCTTTGCTACCATGACCGTTTGAAGACTGCTGCATCTGTCGCGCGTCACGGCAAGTTCGACTATTTTACCTCCACGCTCCTACAGAGCAAATTCCAGGAGCATGACACGATTCGGTCGATCGGGGAGAGCGTGGCCAAATCGCACGGGGTGCCGTTCTTGTACCGGGACTTCCGAGAAGGTTGGAAGGAAGGCGTCGAGACCTCAAAGCGTCTCAACATGCACCGTCAGCAATACTGTGGCTGCATCTACAGCGAAAAGGAGCGATACTTCAAGGGCAAAAGGCATGGCGGAAAGGTAGAAAGAGACAAAATGAATCACGCTTCTTCATAAGGCGCATGCCGCAAAACACGAAATAGAAAGAAAAACACGAAACAAAAAAACAAATTATCACGCCTCTTTATAAGGCGCAGCCGCAAAACACGTACTGTTCTCAAGGCGTAAGCCGCAAACTAAGAGAAAAACACGAAACACAATAATTTAAGAAAAAAACCATCCCGCCTCGCCTAAAAGCACACGCCGTAAAGTAAACCACAAAACGAGATCGCCTTTCTCCCCCCATCATCATTCACCTATCTTGGATACCCATTTGCCCAAAGTGAACGTGATGATTACACTTGTTTCTCTCGTGCTTTGCGGCATACGCCTTGAAAACAGCACATTCCTTTCGTGCTTTGCGGCATGCGCCTTGAGAAGAGACGTGATAATCTTCTACTTGAGTTACAGAGAATCCAAAAAATGGGATGCCGCGGAGGGAAGAGCTATAAGGTCTGTCTTTGGTTTAAAGGAAGGACTTGGCGTTCTCCTGCATGCGTTTAAAGTCATCTCCGTCCAAGCCTGCGCCAAGGGCAATTTGTCTTGCCTGTTGTTCAGTGATTAGATCTGAGGGTTCGTGGGCGTCTGTGTTCAAGACTAACCCCGCCCCGTGTTTCTTGGCAAGTTTTGCCACATGCCCGTTCGTCAAGCTGTGGCCCTTTCGGGCCGTGATTTCCAGAAATACGCCATTCTCGGCTGCCATGGCCGCCTCTTCGTCAGTTATCAAACCAGGGTGGGCCAGGATGTCTATGTCTGAACGAAGGCCGGCGCGATTCGTACCAAGCATCACCGGTTCGGCAATCGTTTCCCCGTGTAAGACAATAACCTTGGCCCCAAGAGACCGAGCCTGGTCAGCCAAAAGCCTGATCTGAGATGGCGGGATGTGTGTCAGCTCGATTCCAGGTATTACCCTGATGTGCTTCACGTCATTCAATGTCTCTGCGACAGTGACAATTCGGGGAATGATGAAATCGAGGTTGGACGCATCAGCATGGTCGGTAATAGCAATAGCCTCGACCCCGAACACCTCAGCACGACGCACTAGTTCCGAAGGCACGAGAACACCGTCACTGAAAATCGAATGTGTGTGCAGGTCAATCACAGCTCTTTCTCACATTTTGTATTTGCCGAAATCATCGGGTGAAAGTTTCTCCAGATAGTCTTTCCATTTCAGCCCCTCTTCGCTCTTATCAGCGGCCTCGGGCTCTGCATCCAGCTGCTTCGATTTCTGAATCACTTCGTCGTCAACGAATATGGGACAACCGGCCCTGAGCGCCAAGGCAATGGCATCGCTGGGGCGGGCATCCATGTTGTACGATTGGTTATCCAAAGAGAAGTAAATCTGTGCAAAGAATGTATTATCCCTCAGGTCACACACTTCCACTTTCGAGACATTGATCTCCAGCAAATCAATGAAATTTTTGAACAGATCATGCGTCATCGGGCGTGCGAACCGGATATTTTCAAGCTCTGTAGCAATGGCCGTCGCCTCCAAGATACCGATCCAGATGGGAAGCGCGTGATCTCCCTCAACAGATTTCAAGATAACGATCGGGGAGTTTGAAACTTGATCAACGGTCAAACCTGAAACTTCCATTTCATGCAGCATGCGACATACCTCCATTTTCGCCAGCGCCCTCTCCTTTCACTTCGACAACACGCTGACCGAACAAAGAATGCGAAAATGCTTTGACAATTTCTACGGGCAACATCTGACCGACACCTATCACCCTGTCGCCGTCATCGGGGAAATTGACAACTCTGTTACAGGGGGTGCGTCCCATCAGTTGATAAGGCGTTCTCTTACTATGTCCATCCACCAAGACCTCCTGAATCGTCCCTATCAGGGCTCTATTCTTCTTGAGCGTAAACCCTGACTGAAGTCCGAACAGGGTGGTAAAACGCTCCCCAATTACCGTATCCTGGACCTTGTTGGAAAACCTGACAGCAGGAACGTTTGGACGGTTAGAATACTTGAACATGAAGAGGCTGTCAAATCCTACTTGGCAAACAAGGTCCAGCGTGTTCTCAAAATCAACCGTTTCTTCGCCTGGAAAACCAACAATGATGTCAGAGGTTATCGAAATGTCAGGTCTCACCTGACGTAGTTTTTCGACCTTTTTTAGATAGAAGTCTCTGCTATAGCCCCTATTCATGCGCTTTAACACACGATCTGATCCCGATTGGACCGGCAGGTGAATATGAGGGACCAGTTTGTCCAGTCTGCCGAAGGCTTCGATCAACTGATCGGACAGATCCTTGGGATGCGACGTCGTGAAACGTATGCGACGTAAGCCTTGGATCTCGTTAACATGGCCAAGGAGCGTCGGAAAATCACATCCATGGCCATTCTTTTCTCCATACGCATTGACATTTTGGCCTATGAGTGTGACTTCTACAACCCCGCTCTCTACCAGAAGCCGAGTCTCTCGCAGGATTTCCTCGGGGTCCCGGCTTACCTCGCGTCCTCTCACATACGGTACCACACAGTACGTACAGAAGTTGTCGCAACCCTGCATAATGGTGACAAAGGCCGTGGCTCGTTCTGTCTCGGAAACGGGTTCAGGGATACACATGGGTTCTGAATCCATCCTCGGGCCTATATCTACGACCGGCCTCTCTTGAGCCTCGGCCCGCGCTATAAGAGATGGAAGTCGCCCGACCGCAAACGTCCCGAACACGATATCCACATGCGGCGCCCGTTCGATAAGACGATGCCCCTCCTGTTGGGCAACACATCCAGCCACACCGATCATAAGGTCGGGCTTGAGCCGTTTCATACGGGCAAGACGACCCAGGAAGCTGTACACCTTGTGCTCAGCCTTCTCACGGATCGAACACGTATTCACTACAATCAGATCGGCACTCCCGAGCTGTGACGTTGGACGATAGTTCAGCGAGGCCAGATGTCTAAGCATCTGTTCGGAATCATAGACGTTCATCTGGCAGCCCATGGTGACTATGTGAATACGCTTCTGTTTCATGCTATCTATGCTCAACACCCATGCGATGCTTCAAATATTTGCCCTTTCAATTCAGTACAGTTGTTAAAAATATTATGACGGTTGCTTTTCTTCAGGCAAAATCTTCCCGTGTACTTTGATTGATTTGATATTGACTGCAGCGATCCTGTAGCCCCCGTACGCAAACTGCCCATGACAGTTTGTCTTCTTGTTCATCACAACAGAGACTGTCTTACCATCCTTCAACCGGACCTCCGCGGTCAGTGTGTCTTCGTGGAGCACGAAGATGATTGTATTGACCCTGTCAAGCGTAACAGAGACATCTGCGTCACCCATCTTTCCAGAAAGGTAGATCTGGCCGTCAAAGCTGAACCTCTCAACACGGATGGCCAAGTCCGACAGATCTGTGATCGTTGCAGAATAGTTGGCTTTGGGTTCCGGCACCTGCACCGAGTCAGGGTCTCCAAAACCTCCCATCCCAACCAGGAAGACATAGAATATCACCAACAGACCAATCCAACCGACTTTTTTCATACTCACACCCTCCCCCGCCCCGACGAACCAGGAAATGTAAAATTCGAAATCCACGCTTCGTTGGCGCGGGTAAAATTTATTGATGATTTGTTTCCTGGTGGCGATTCTTTATCAATCACAAATCCTATCCGTTCAATCCTTATGTCTCTTTCAAGGTCCTCAATGATCATGTCGACCACGCCTTGGCAGCCGGGTCCAATGTGCAGCGCAACGAGTCCCTTTGGAGAGTCTATGGTCCTGACAACGGCCACCCCATCGTAACCTTCCAAGATGAACTTCAGGAAGTGAATCTCCCGTCGATCAACGCGATAGTATCTCCTGACGGTGGCGTTACGCATGCAAAAGCCTCTGCTGAATGTCAAAATACTTGATCAATATCTCGTGGTTAGAATCATTATTTACTGATTTGAACACCTAACACCAATTCCTCCCCCTTTCAACGAAAAAAGTCGTTATTGTAGAAATCTTGGCTTTAGGCTATATCCGCTCAGCATGGAAAGGAGATGGCACGTCCTCACACCACCCCCCGAGCAAGTTGATGCCTTGTCAGACGTTTTACGTTGCCAGCCCGCAGTCGCCGCCGCTCTCGTTAACCGCGGCATCTCCAACCCGGATCTCGCCGAACCCTTCCTTAGGCCTTCATTTGCTCACGTTCGATCCCCTTTCTTGATGAAAGATGTGGATCGTGCTGTTGAGCGTATTCTGCTGGCTCTTCATGACCGTGAAAAAGTGCTCATCTTTGGAGACTATGATACAGACGGCATTACCGCCACTGCTTTGCTCTTCGAATTCTTGGCCTATCTGGGTGCCGATGTGCATTGTCATATCCCGGATCGCCTGACCGAAGGTTATGGGTTAAGTCGGGACTATATTGAACTCCACGCCATCCCCAACGGCGTTGATCTCGTAATCACCGTGGACTGCGGGATATCCAGCCACGACGCAGTCAACGCAGCTCGCGCTGCTGGGATCGATGTCATCATCACGGATCACCACGAACCCCCTCCTTCAACGCCGGCGGCTGTCGCTGTCTTGAACCCTAAACAGGTAGACTGTCCCTCGGGCTTTTCGTGGCTCGCGGGGGTTGGTGTGGCCTTTAACTTGGTTCTTGCACTGCGCAAGAGGCTCCGGGATGAGGGCTATTGGGAGAAGCGGCAGGAACCGAACCTGAAGGCCGCCTGCGATCTCGTGGCTCTGGGGACCGTTGGAGACATGGCCCCTCTTGTCGAGGAAAACCGCATCTACGTGAAAGCCGGACTTGAAGTACTCGCTTCTGATTCGCGTCCTGGTGTTCAGGCCCTGCTGGACGTTTCCAAGCTGAGGAATCGTCGCCTCAGCACCAGGGAGATTGCGTTCAGACTTGCTCCTCGGCTGAACGCACCGGGGAGGCTGCGCCACGCCTCGAGTGCATTGGAGCTCCTTACGACATCAAACCTGGAAACAGCGCGTATCATCGCCAAGGAACTCAACCAGCAGAATACAAAGAGGCAGGAGATAGAGAGTAAGATATTGTCTGAAATTTTGGAGTGGCTTGAGAAAAACCCAAAGCTATTGGACCAAAGAGCACTGGTCATTGACCGGGAGGGATGGCACCAAGGCGTGATCGGGATCGTGGCATCCAGGTTGGTTAATCGATATGAGAGGCCGGCCGTTGTTATTACGGTAACGGACGGCATCGGGAGAGGCTCGGCCCGCAGTCCGGATGGGTTCGACTTGTACGAAGGCTTGAAGATCTGCTCTCGGCACCTTGAAAAATTTGGGGGGCACAAGGCGGCAGCAGGCCTCACCCTAAAGGCTGAAAATATCCCTGCATTCCGGACTGACTTTGAAAGGGTCGTTGTTCAGAAAACAAGGCCCCAGGACTTTGTGCCTGAAGTGGTGATCGACTGGGAGATTTCGGCATCTGATGTCTCAGCGGAACTAGCGGACGAACTGGAAACGCTTGCCCCTTTCGGAGTGGGGAACCCTGAGCCTGTTCTCATGATCTCGGACTTAGATCTCGTAACCGCGCGGAGGATTGGAGTCCACCATTTACAAATGAAATTCCGCCCCTCAGCTGCACGGAACGCAAATAAGGACAAGTCAATTGACGCCATTTTCTTCAATCAGGCCCATGAAGTACCCCAACCCGGGAATCTCTATCGGATCGCCTGTCATGTTCGCTGGAATCATTGGAGGGATCAGAAAAGAATCCAATTGGTCATCAAGGCCTTAGATGCTGTTCGCTGAGAATGATCTCTTTTCAAGGCACTGCCCGGTTATTGCCTTGCAATCTTCAACTTTCTTGTCTATAAAGCATTGTACACTTGAGGTGTTGCACAATGGCAAAGGTATTTAGGCCCAGCAGCGGCGAATCAAGAATTCTTTCCAGGATCGAATCTTCTAAGGAACGGGCTCGGCAGTTTGCTATCCAGCAAACCAAGAATGTCGCGGAACCCCTGAGCAATGCCGTGGCCATGAAACTCATAGAAGAAAAGTTGATCCAAACAACCAGTAAGGAGGACATTGAGAAACAGATTGCACGGGCACTCGAGAAGATGGCCCGTTCAGATGAATTTGAGATCGACTACCAGATTGCCCCGCTTAGGAAGCTTGTGCCTCGGCCCCATATCGTGAGCCTTTATCTGACAGCATTCGTGATAGAACAACTGATCAACCACAGGAGCGTTGAAGACATCTATGGTTCTGATGAAGAAATCTACACCTGCATTAATCGTCAGGTTTCCAGATTCATCTTCCGATGAAACCCGCCTTTCATCCCAAGCTGGTTAATCCCCCTCTCGAAGACCCGGCCCTGTTCATACCATTCTTCTTTGAAAAGCGTGCCCTGCTGTTTGACATGGGCGACCTGCACCGCCTACCTGCGAAAGACATCTTGAAACTCACGCACGGGTTCGTGACCCACACCCACATGGATCATTTTACAGGCTTTGATACTCTACTGCGCACCTTCCTGGGACGCCAGAAGCTCTTTCACGTTTTTGGTCCACCAAACTTTCTCAAAAACATCGAGGGAAAGTTAGCAGGCTATACATGGAATCTGGTGGAGAACTACAGCCATGGTTTTTCTCTGAAAGCTACCGAGGTTTATCCGACATACACCTTAAACCGGGTGTACGATTGCAAAAAGGGTTTTAACCCTGCCGAGGCTCCGGCGGAAGCTCCTTTTGACGGCACACTCCTCGTGGAACCTGCCTTTTCGGTCCACGCCATCCACCTGGATCACAAGGTTCCGTGCTTGGGCCTTAGCCTTGAGGAACGGTTTCACATCAATATCAGAAAGGAAGGCCTCAAAAGGATAGAGTTACCGGTGGGCTCTTGGCTGAGACGATTCAAGAAAGCCCTTTATGAAGAGCGTGATCCTGAAGAAGATTATGAGGTAACCTGGAAAGAGGATGGAAAAGAGCGCAAACGCACGCTCCGTCTGGGTGATCTGACAGACGAGATCGCCCATGTTTCACCGGGGCAAAAGATTAGCTACATTGTCGATGTCGTTTTCAGCCCTGAAAATGCCGAGAAGATCATCGGTTTTGCCCGAAATGCTGACCACCTTTTCATCGAAGCCGCATTTCTGGACTCTGAGCTGGATGTTGCATACGACAAATACCATTTGACGGCAAAGCAGGCGGGAATCCTCGCAAGAAAGGCCGGCGTTAAGCAATTTACGGTATTCCATTTCTCGCCTCGACATGCCCAAACCGCACACCTCCTCCAGCAAGAGGCTGATCATGCCTTTGCAGAAACTATCGGTTCTTGAAGTGCAACTGCCAGAAAGGTCCCCAAAAAATGAACTGCCTTTCTCTTGACATATAAAGAGGCCCTTCCCTATACTCGTCTCACAAAAAGCGGGGTCTTATCCAAACGGCACCTCGCAAAGCGTTAAGCAGCACAAACGGAGTTGTCGCACTCATGAACCATGGATTCTGTAATACGTGCCAATGCCTGGTCCCCGTGAGCCATTTGGAAAAGGAAGGGAGAGTCTACCTGACCAAAGAATGTGCTCAGTGCGGTCTGACCCAAACCCTGATATCCTCTGATGCCAAGGTATGGAAAGAGAAGCGCCATGCTGCCGGCTATCGTGACGAAGATGCCAAAGACTGCAAATTGAACTGCCTGTCATGTAAGCATGGCCAAAACCCTATGATCGTATTTGTTGATGTCACAAACCGCTGCAATCTGAACTGTCCCATCTGTGTGGCTAACATTTCTTCTATGGGATTCTCCTTTGAGCCTCCGCTCGCCTATTTCGAAAAGATTTTTGATCACCTGGCCACTTTCAAACCCGTGCCGTCGGTCAAGTTGTTTGGCGGTGAACCAACGGTACGGGATGATTTGATAGATATAATCAACTTGGCCCATTCCCGTGGCATTTCCACCAACGTGGTGACGAACGGTCTGCGACTGGCTGACGAGGAATACTGCCGGAAGTTACTAGCTACCGGTACGAAGCCGAACATAAGTTTCGACGGAAGGGACGAAGACATATACAAAAAATTCCGGGGGAATCGGGAGGCTTACCGGCTGAAGCTGAAAGCGCTGGAAAACATCCGCAAATATACTCAAAGGAAGATCACCCTGATGTGCGTGGTCGCAAAGGGAATTAGTGATCACCTGATTGCTGACCTTGTGCACTTCTGCCATGAAAATGCTGATTTCATTAATGCTCTGCAGTTTCTCCCGATCATTCCCACATGGAAACCGGGTGAGGTCGAGGCTGAAGCAACAACCGTGGAAGATACCGAGCAGATTCTGGAAAAAGCAATCCCAGGTGTGGAGTTTGTTCCAGCAGGCATGCTGAATTTTGAGACATTCACCAAATATTTCAGTGGGCAACGGACCACATTTGGCAATGCCCACCCCAATTGCGAAAGTGTAGCCAAACTGATCTCAGATGGAACGTCATTCGTGCCCACCTCACGATATCTGAGAAAACCGCTGCTTGAGATATTTGGAGAACTCAGAAAGAAAGACCGCCAACTTGGTATCCGGCTCGAAAGTTTTGAACAGGGGTTTCTTGGCCGGACCCTCGCCCGGACTGGCCTGGAGAAACGAATCGCTAAGATGGTGATTCTGCTTAGTTTAATGAACAGTATTCGAAAGTACGGTAATTTTGAGGAAATATTTGGGCCTCACAGGCTGTTGAAGCTCTCAAGAATCCTCACGGGTGTTATTGCCGGACGAAAACTAAAGGATGTCCTCGGGGAAAACACCAGGCTTCACAACACCCTTACACTGATTGTGCTTCCGTTTGAAGAGCTAACAGCACTGGAGAGTGCCAGGCTGGAGCTCTGCCCAGCAGCCTTTGCTTATGAGGATCCCGAAACCCACCTGGCCAGAACCGTTCCTGCCTGTGCCTGGCTGTTATTCAAGAACGACATACTGCGCAAGACCACCGACCACTATGGACTCGCTTGGGCAGCCCACTGAGCCTACATTTATTAACGAAGCATGCAGTTATGGTGGTTGTCAAAAACAGGTTCCGTTTCGAACCATTTATAGGGGGCCGGAAGGGAGCATATTCTTGACAACCGCTCTAGGAGGAATCTGGACTGGTTTCCTGTGGATTTGTGTTGTGTCTTGGATTTCTATGTGCCTGCCTGGGTCAGTCCCGTGGGGTGAATGTCTTCCACATAGCGCTGGATACCCGCGGCAATGGCATTGGC
>JAQBAU010000172.1:0-6835 GCA_032126655.1 Desulfobacterales bacterium | reverse complement strand
CTCGTGACAGATTCCAAAAATGCTGATCTTGCCCAATAACTTGGAAAGAACTTAATCAAGTCCTATATTAAACATTTTACCTTCAAAGATCTTGAATCAGCCAAGAGTTTGATATCGTAGGTCCCAAAAATATCACGACTTTTGAATAAAGATAAATCTTTTTTCACGGGTTTGCTTTTTCGTTTTTAACCTGTATTTTGAATATTGCTTCCAAGCTAAACCCCCTTGCCAATGTATGCCAATTTCATCTACTTCATTTTAGTCCTTCTCATCTACACCACATATAACCCCCCTGAAACCCCCTATCTTGGACCCATTGAGACACTCTTCAGCTTTTTGTTTGGTGTAGCAATCCTTGCCATTACCACGCAACGGGCTTCAAGGTCCCTCTACAGGAAGATAGCCGCCAGAGGGACCTTTGGCATTCACGGTGATTTTGATAAGATGTTTCACCGACAGGCCCTCGTGGCCATTGTTATCTTCTCACTCAACATCTACCTCTTGAACCTCAAATTCTATGTCCTGACGATTCCGCCTTTCTCAGGTTCTCCAACTCTCACGGCCCTCCTCTTTATTGGCCTCTTCATCGGCTACCTTGCCATCATATGGGCAGGGAGCTATGACGTTTACAAAATCCTCTTTCAAAGTCAGGTGTCCAGAAAATCCTATGTGCTTTCCAATATCTCGTTCAACTTCCCTGTCATCTTGCCCTGGCTGCTCATTTCAGCCAGCATGGACATCATCAATCTTCTTCCGGTTTCCGCTCCCAAGCGCCTCCTAGCCACACCGGAAGGGCAGACAGTCTTCTTTACCCTTTTTCTCCTGGCCCTGGTTGTTGTCGCGCCCTCACTTATCAAGGTTTTCTGGCAGTGCCGCCCCCTGCCGCAAGGGCCCAAACGCACGCGAATTGAGGCAATTTGCAAGAAGGCTACGCTGCAATATAACAATATCCTGGACTGGCCAATCTTTGAGGGAAAACTGCTCACTGCGGGCGTCATGGGGTTGATCAAGCGGTTCCGCTATATTCTCGTGACAGAGAGCCTGCTTCAGATCTTGAATGATGATGAGATAGACGCAGTCATGGCCCATGAAATTGGCCACATCAAGAAGAAACACCTCGTCTTCTATCTGGTGTTTTTTCTAGGATTCATTGTGCTCTCCTATGCTGTCTTTGATTTGATCCTATACGCCATACTGTACGGCAACCTGACATTTCCAGTACTGCGTGACGCCCAATTCGAACAGGCCACGGTGACATCGGTCGCCTTAACCCTGGCCATGGCAAGTATTCTGTTGATCTACTTTCGCTACGTCTTCGGATACTTCATGCGCAACTGTGAGCGGCAGGCCGATTGCTACGCTTTCACCCTATTGGGAAACAGCCAATCGCTCATTGCGTCCCTGGAAAAAATTGCCGTCTACAGCGGCCACAGCCACGACAGGCCGAGTTGGCACCACTTCAGTATCCGCCAGCGGGTTGACTTTTTGAACCGCTGTGAAGCTGACAGGCGGGTGATCGTCAAACACGACCTCAAACTACGCAGGAGCATTATTGTCTTCATGGTCGCCTTGCTGTGCGCAGGATACGCTGGGTATGCAATCAATACCGGTGAAATAGGGGAAACCTTAAATAAGAATGTCCTCGAAAAGGTCCTTGTCAGAGAATTGGAGAAGAAACCAAACGACGCGAGGCTGTTAAGCATCCTTGGCACAATCTACTACGAAGATAAATCATATTCCGAGGCGATCGATGCGTATGAAAAAGCGCTTCAACTCGACCCCCGCGATCCGGAGACCTTAAACAACCTCGCGTGGCTTTACGCCACATGCGAAGACAAGCAGTACCGCGAACCTCCAAAGGCCTTGGTATATGCGACTCACGCTGCAGCCATGAAGCCGGTCCCTTACATTCTGGACACCCTGGCGGAGAGCTACCGTGCGAACGGGTTGCATGAAAAAGCCATTGAAACCATCAAGCAGGCCTTGACCATGAATCCGGATGACAGGGCCTACTATGAAAGCCAGCTGAAGAAATTTGAGCAAGCGGCGGATCGTTGATCCCTCTGGCGGATTCCTCCATAAGTGATGTGAGATATGCGATGTGGGATCGGCGATTTAAAACTGCGACTAACGTGAAAGGATGAAGCATGATGAGTGAAATGACTTGCAAAACGTATAAAGATCTTGAGGTCTATCAGCTTGCACACACGCTTGGGGTAAAGATTCATCCTTTTTCTTTAACCTTACCCAAATTCGAACTGTATGAGACAGGAAGCCAACTCCGCCGGTCCTCAAAATCGGTTTCAGCAAATATTGTGGAAGGTTTTTGCCGAAGAAGATACAAGGCTGACTTTGTACGCTTTCTGGTTTTTGCGCACGCATCCTGTAATGAAACCATTGAATGGGTGGAATATGTTCGAGATTGCCACTCCACCTTGAAGAAAAAAGCAGGTGAATTTCTGGATGAATTGGATGAACTGAGTCGAAAACTCAATCGCTTCATTCGTGCGGTCGAGAGAGGCCACAAATCATGACATCGCACATCGCATATCGCACATCGGACATCACATAGTTCTCGAAGGGAAGTACTATACTTGCAGAAGCTCCGTTTAGATCTGCTCCTGGTTGACCGGGGCCTCGCCCCAAGCCGTGAACGCGCCCAGGCACTGATCCTTGCCGGTGAAGTCTGGGTCGAGGGAAAAAGAATAAACAAGGCGGGGGCTCAAGTCCCTGCCGATGCAGCCATCAAAATCACTGGCAAAGATATCCCCTATGTGAGTCGCGGCGGTGTGAAGCTGGAAGCTGCTCTTCGTTCCTTCAACATTGATGTGACTGGTCTCATGTGTCTTGACGTTGGAGCGTCGACCGGAGGGTTCACGGACTGTCTTCTCCAGCATGGCGCAAAACACGTCACAGCGATCGATGTCGGCTATGGCCAGTTCGACTGGTCACTGCGAAACGATCCCAGGGTTGAAGTCGTAGAACGAACTAACATCCGGCACCTCAACGCCGGTGCCCTGCCCCACCCCGTGGATCTCGCCTGTATCGATGTCTCCTTTATTTCACTAAAGATCGTAGTCCCGGTTGTTTCACAACTTATCAAGCAGCCGGGTCAAATCATCTGCCTTATCAAGCCGCAGTTTGAGGTTGGCAAAGGGTTCGTGGGTAAAGGGGGCGTAGTGCGTGATCCCGCGCTCCATGATGCAGTCATCAAAGATCTCACCGCGGCTTTTGAGGGTTTCAAGCTGCGCGTCCTTGGAGTCATCCCCTCCCCCATTTTTGGTCCTAAAGGAAATCAAGAATTCTTGATGTACCTCGAATTAGGTGTCCCAGCCTGAATTGTCGAGATGTAGGGGCGGGCTTTATCCGCCTCAGGAGGATTTATGCCCGCCCATTATGATTTCCATACCTACTTTAACCTGCTCCAATCTCTCACCTCTTAAGAGCTTCCATCGCAATATTTTTTGCAAGACTATGATGTCCCATTTCCCCTATTGCTAAACCGAGGACCCTTTCCCTTCCTGCTTTTCCCGCCCCTTTACTAGTTATCTATCCGCGTTTTTCCCGAAATCATCCAGCGTTGCCATCTGCAACAACTTGTGACAGTCGTTGCACAAAACCACCTGTCTGCGAGACCCACATCGGAACCAGCATTGCTTGGAGGACATGTCATGACAAAATCTCTTCTTGTTGCGCTCTCTTTGTTCCTGGGTTTGTTTATTGCCACCCCTTCTGCCACGGCGGAGACTGTGTTTGGGCCAAAGCAATATCTTCACACCAAAGGACCGGCTGACGTCTACACCGACACATTTTCTGCCACGCCGGGTGAGGCAACCATAATCATCACGAGCGGGGAGGCGGATGGTTCCTGCAGGGTGAGCAGTGCCGTTATCTCTGTTAATGGGGACGAGGTCTTCGGCACAGAAGACTTCAGCCAGGGCGTCTATACCCTCCAGGCGTCCATCAACCTAACTGAGAGCAATTCGCTCACTGTAGAAATAAAAAAAGCCAAGGGGGACGGCTATCTGACCGTTGAAATTGTTCGAGGAACCCAGTCGCCCACAGTCGAGATCAGCGCTCACCCTGACACCATCCAGGTCGGCGAGATTTCAACCCTTTCCTGGACTTCGACCAATGCTGATTCATGCATTATCGAACCGGATGTGGGTCCTGTTGGTATCAACGGTTCCACCACGGTTTCACCAACCGAGAGCACCACTTACACCATCACGGCTGCGGGTGTCAGTGGTACCGCAACTAATCAAGCTCTGGTCACGGTGACAGGAGATGAGCCGCAACAAGACGATCCTTTCGTATCCCGATATTGGCATTTGATCCCTCAGGACGCCACGGCTGACTATGATACCAAACGCTTTTCGATTATCACCGGCCTGGTTGATGACATACACAGCTCTCCCTTAGAAGATGTCTCCATCACCATTCACCGCCATCCTGAATACGGAACTGCACACACGGATGCAAGCGGCCGATTCTCCATTCCGGTGAGCGGCGGAGGGAAAATTGTCCTTGTCTACCAGAAAGATGGGTTGATAACTGCTCACAGAAAGGTCCGTGTCTCGTGGAACAACATCGCCGTGGCTGAAACTGTCCGGATGATCGCCGAAGATCCAATATCTACAACAGTCATCTTCGACGGTAACCCGGAGACGGTAGTGACGCATCAGAGTACTGTGGTGTCTGACGAGTCCGGCACTCGTTCGTGCACCACCGTTTTTACCGGTGATAACTTGGCCTACGAGGTGGATGCTGATGGCAATGTCATTGGGGAACTAACGACCGTCAGGACCCGGGCTACCGAGTTCACCATTCCCGAGTCCATGCCGTCCAAATTACCTGTGAATTCTGGATACACCTACTGCGCCGAACTCAGCGTGGATGGGGTTGAGAGGATTCGCTTTGATAAACCGGTCATCACCTGGGTAGAAAACTTCCTCGGATTTGATGTGGGAAGTGTCGTCCCGGTGGGCTACTACGATCGGGACATAGGTGTATGGGTCCCTTCGGACAACGGCGTCGTAGTGGAACTGCTGGACACAGACACCGACGGCGTAGTTGACGCGTTAGATGCCACTGGAAACGGTCAACCCGACGATCTGAACGGAGATAGTGCTTTCATTGATGAGGTCAGGGGCCTTGATGACTCGGCAAAATATCAACCCGGAACCACCTTCTGGCGAGTAGAAATATTCCACTTCACTCCGTGGGACTGTAATTGGCCCTATGGCCCGCCGCCAGGGGCCATTTCTCCCAACCCCGGAGGAGAACCACACGCCGGTCAGCAGGAAGATAATAAGGACTGCAAAACCAGTATAGGCTCCTTTGCTGAAGATAGAAGTCGCATCCTCCATGAGGACATCCCCGTCCCAGGCACTGACATTACCCTTCACTATGCCAGCAATCGCATAGAGGGCTACAAGACAGTCATATCCGTTCCTGCCAGTGGTCCCACTGTTCCAGCCAACCTCCAGAGTATTATTGTAGAATTGAATGTGGCTGGTAGGACTTTTACCGAGATCTTGAATCCCCTCTCCAACCAGAAGACGGAGTTCACGTGGGATGGCTTGGATTTTCTGGGTGAGAAGGTCTCTGGCAGAACCATCGCCTCTATAAAGTTCGGTTTCGTATACCCGGCTTACTATATGACCCCGAGTGATTTTCAGCAGGCCTTTGCTCAGACAACAAGTGGAACGATCACTGGAATCAGGGCCAGGCAAGAGATCATACTTTGGAATAAGAGCGCTGTTGAGATTGATATCCCTTATAGCGCCGTGGCCGAAGGCTGGACGCTTTCGCCACACCACTTCTCGGAACCCAAAGAATCGGTGCTCTACAAAGGGGATGGGACAACACTGAGAAACAATGTGGACATCATAGAAAGAGTAGCGGGAACCGGCCACGACGGCAATAACGGCGATGGAGGAGCAGCTCTTGAGGCAGATTTGGAAATGTATTTTGAATTCACGATTGGTCCCTCGGGTAGCATTTACCTCACGGATAGATCTAACAACAGCATCCGAAAGATCGACTCCGACGGCATCATTACGACGATCGCCGGCGGCAACAAAAACGGAGGCTACAGAGGAGATGGAGGGCCTGCCAATAGAGCTAAATTAAGTGGCCCTGACGATATTGAATCAGATGCAGCTGGAAATCTCTATTTCCTGGACGGTAGTAATTCTGTGGTGAGAAAAATCGATACGGCAGGCATCATCACGACTGTTGCCGGGAACGGAACCCGCGCCTACAGCGGTGACGGGGGCCCGGCCGTCGATGCTACTTTAGAGAAGTCGGATGGCATTGCATTGGATTCTGCCGGCAATATTTACGTTATTGCCACTATCATTGATGATGGTTTGTTTTCATATCGCATTAGAAAGATTGATAGCGGGGGAATAATCAACACGATCGCCCACATCCATAGTGGCAGCAATCCCCAATTCTATTATTCCACTTCGGATCTCGTCGTAGACGCTCATGGCAATATATATTTCTTTGATTGGGCACGGAATATTGTGCGCAAAATGGATCAAAAAGGAAACTGGAGCGTTGTGGCGGGAAATGGAGGTTATCATCATGATTTCCTGGGCGAGGCAGGGCCTGCCACCCAAGCGCCCATTGGTGAGGTATACGATATCACACTCGATTCATCGGAAAATCTATACATAGCGGTTGGCAATTTTTATCTGGGCGGGCCCGGCGGCATGATAAAAAAAGTTGATCGCTATGGTATCATCACCACGATAGCGGGCAGCGGATTAAAAGGAATCAGCGGTGATGATGGCCTTGCAGCTAAAGCCAATATGGATCTTCCTTA
>JAQBAU010000171.1:0-34420 GCA_032126655.1 Desulfobacterales bacterium | reverse complement strand
TTCAGCCCGTAGCCGTGCTTCTATCTCCCGTTTCAGTCGTTCGTTAGTATCCACGAGCTCTGCTGTTCGTTCTTTCACCAATTGTTCAGCATTGAATGTTGATATGTGGCTAGCCCACAAGGCGTTCTCATAGTTCATGGCAAAATCAGGCCGCAGGGAATGAAAAAGGAAGTTTCTTATTTTCTTGGGGAAGGATAATGGCTTGTAGTTGATTTCAAAAACACATTCATCCTCGCCATCCGCAGTGCAGGCTGTCTCATCAATTCTTATGTCTTTCAGTTCGATCAGGTTCAGATAGAAATGCATACACCCACGATACCAATGACAGATAGACTTCGACGTAAGTGCCCCAGACTTGGTCCGCGTTATGTTACGATAGTACTTCGCTTTGGCCGTAACATGATTTTTCCCAAGAAACGGGGTTATTTCTTTTATCTTATTCATTTGACTGTTTTTTTTGACAGCAAACCTCAGGAACACATCGGCATTCATCATCTTCATAGCTGTCAACTTCCATGGTTGAAAATGTGCCCCAAACCTTTTCCCAGCCTGGAAAAGAGGGTCTTCCCCTAAGACGGTATTTCGTAACCTCTCCCCTGCATTATCAAGTATGGAAGTGGACAGAGTGTTGGATATCCAATAGTCGTCTTGAAACAAGTGCCAGAAACTAAACGGCTCGACCTGATACGGATTGTCCTTTGCAGTTATGAAACGGTGGTCGACATCAATGTCTTTGAGGATAGAAGAAAACACTTTTTCAACGCTGCCAAACACCTCAACTGAAGTGATCAAAAGGCTTTTGAAATTAGCCGTATTTATTTCCCTGGGGAATATGTCACCTTTGTCAACGTTATCAATAGAAATGGCACTTGGGCGAATGTTACAAAGCTTTGATAGCAATTCGTCAGTAATGTCTATTTCTGGCTTCATCTCATTATGTCTAACCCCCTCATCTGAATGACGGACTTCGTATCATCCTTCAACAATCAGTATTCCCTACCTCTTTACCAAAAGACAACACTCTTTTCCCACCGACAGAATACAGAGGGAAAATCAGCATTCCTACATGGATAATAGGTAGGACCTGAGGTTTGCTTTTTTTGCATGCAAACCCATTTTCACCCTGATGTTCTGTCTGTGAGATTCAATCGTTCTTGTAGAAACGTTGAGTAGTTCCGCGATCTCTTTTGTGGTTCTTCCTTCCTTTATGAGCTGTGACGTTTGAATTTCAGTGGGAGTGAGGCTGGAGTATTTGGAGGACAATTTGTGAGCAAATGGCGAAATGATGTCGTTCAGGTTAGATTCGAGTATGTTGAGGTAGGCTATTTGTTTCGCATCCGAAAGATTCTTCCTTAGTTTTTCCGCATAGGGGACAACAAGTTCTTTGACATTTAACATGACCTTTTCTTCGAGCTCTGTTCTGTCCGTGTCTCGTTGTTTGAGCAAAACTCTCAGGGCGCTATTTACCTCCTCAAGCTGAGTGGTGCGCTCTTTTACTCGTTCTTCTAATTCATCGTGGGCTTTTTCAAGCGCTTCACGTGCCAATTTCCGCTCTGTGATGTCGATGAAGACTGCCTGAACCGCAGGCTTTCCATCATATTCGATTCGGTTGGCAAACATTTCTACCCAGCGTTTGCGACCGTCCTTTCTGACGGCCAGAACCTCATACCGGGGTGGAACGGATTTTCCCTGGACACGATCTCTATAGCGACCCCAGAACATATCTTGATATTCAGCGTCTATGAGTGTTACCTCCTGCCCGGGTTCAAGGGACGTGAGTTCTTCAGCAGTATAGCCAAGGATTTCTGCAAGGGCAGGGTTGGCGAATACTATACGAGGTGGAAGTCCCTGAGCAATGGCTATTCCTTGCAGAGAATGGTCAACCAGCATCCGGTATTTCTCCTCGCTTTGCCGCAAAGCTGCCGCCATCTTTCTGCGCTCCGTAATGTCCCGTGAGACCCCGATGAGGCCGGCAACCTTACCATTTCTGAGGACCGGTTTGGTATTGGTCTCTACCTCCAGCTTTTCCCCGTCGGGCCTGAGATACGCCAGTTCATAGGGCGGCACTTCTTTGCCCTTCATGACCTCTTCAAAATTCTTCTGAACGCGATCATGGTCGTCAGGACTGACAATGTCCAAGAAATGCAGGCTTCTGAACAGATCTACGGACATTCCTGACCTTTGCTCGATGACGCCATTTACAAATGTAAAATATCCCTTGTCATCCAGCATGTATACGCCATCATTAACGTGACCCAGAACAGTCTCACAATTTGAGCCGATCTCCTCCAGTACCCTTGCCATACCGTTCAGCTGGCACTTCTCCTTGACTGGCTTCTTCACCGTCCGTCCCGACTTCTTTGTGGTTCGTCTTTCACTCATCAAAGATACCTCCCCCTGCCACGAAGCCAAACACCTGCTCCCCTCTACAAAAACCGATTTCCTGTGTCCGGTTCACTACTACCTTGCGCCGGTAGGCGGTGTCCAACCTCACACTCCATCATCATTAGCACAACTTGCTATAGAATCAAAGGGTTTTGTACGGATGAAAAACGGAGAGACAATCAGTATTTGTCCCGACCAGTGACGAGATGGTCACCAACGGAAAACAATCGGATGATGCGGCCTGAGAAAAGGAGCATGTTTTGCCGTGGGAAAACTCATCGGATACAGCCCAGGCACCGGAGAAATTACCCAAAACAGCCCGCCAAACTAATGGCGGGTGAATCCGCCAGGCTAACGGCGGATGAACTTTGAGCTAAAATGGGTAAAAAAACAGTTTCATCGGGACGGCACAGATGCCATGGGTTTCATGACTACCGAGGTGGGCGGCTCTCACCTGGGCTGCGGGAGTTGATTCCAACAAGAAAGCATATATGCCACTAAGGGAATAAGTGGTTGGGAAGACAAATAAAACTGGTCGGGGCGAGAGGATTTGAACCTCCGACTTCCTGCTCCCAAAGCAGGCGCGCTTCCAGGCTGCGCCACGCCCCGTATCTTCTTGTTTATCATGCTGTTCTATGTGATGCAACTAATTTGGTTGGCATGCCGTTAGGGATAATCTGTAAAGTATTCCTCGATGGCTGCGCATATTGCTTGGGCAGCCGCCGCTATAACTTCTGGTTTCCTGAGGTCTGCCTCCTCAGCAGGATGACTCAGATGAGCGATCTCAACCAGGATGGCCGGCATATCAGCTCCGCGCAGAACCAGGCAGGGGGCCTCACGCGTCCCAATATCCACGGGACTGATCTGCTCCTGGAGATGACGATGTACGAGTCCTGCCAGAAGCTGGGCTCTGACCCCATGCTTGCCTTGGACTTCGTCCCAGCGTGTGGGTTCTTCATTGATTTCCAGGGAGTCTCCGTGTTCTTCAGGGGGAGAAGACTCCAAGCTTCTGCTATGACCGTAGTAGAAGATCACCGTGCCGCGGCCTTGGTGCCGAAACCCGCCCCCCGCGTGAAGGCTGACAAAGACGTCCGCCCGGTAGTGGTTTGCTACTGCGGTGCGATCTTCAAGATCGACTGCCAAATCGCCGTTGCGCGTCAGGTGGACTTCGTAGGTCTCTGAAAGAATCTCCTTCATCTTCCGGGCGACTGACAGCGTGACAGCTCCTTCGGCAAGGCCGGACGGCCCCACGGCACCCAAGTCATCACCGCCATGCCCGGGGTCTATCACAACGACTTTCTGGCGTGGCAAATCATCTATGAAGGATACGGCCCTGGCAGGGGCAGGATTATGGAAAATCCAACCCAACACCAGGAAATGTGCCCACATCAGGCGTAAAAGCATGCGCCCATGATAAAAGGCCCCAGAATGTGTACAACCCCTTGAAATTGAACGTACCATTGCAGTTAATCCCTCTTGACAAGATCGGAAGTAGACAATACTTTGCGACGCTTGTTACAGTTTTTCATATTTTTTCTTGCAACAGATGGTCAGTAATCTGTTATAATTACTATTCTGTTTCTTTTGGAGAAAATCAACACTCTTTGTGCGAGAGTGGCGAAACTGGCATACGCACTGGACTTAGGATCCAGCTCCCCGTAAGGGATTGGGGGTTCAAATCCCCCCTCTCGCACCAATGGAGTCGGTTAGGAAAGAGCTTTTATGAAAGTAGACGTACAAGATCTTAGCACAGTCAAGAAAGTCCTGAACGTGGAAATCCCAGAGGCCGACGTGACGCGGGAGCTGGACAAGTCCTACAAGACCCTGAAAAAGAATGTCAAGGTCAAAGGGTTTCGTCAGGGAAAAGTCCCGCTTTCTCTCCTTGAGCGGCGCTTCGGGAAGGATGTGCATGCCGAGGTTACAGGGCAGTTGATCCAGGATTCTTACGTGGAGGCGCTGCGTGAGGTAGGGCTTATACCCCTTGCTGAACCACTTGTGGATCCTCCGGAGCTTGAAAAGGGCCAACCCTATATTTATTCTGCCACCATAGAGGTGCAGCCGCCCATCGATGACTTGAACGTCAAAGGCCTTAAGCTTACAAAGAGAGTTCACAAGGTTGGCGATGAGGAGGTTGATGCACAGGTTAAGATGCTGCAGAAGAATCAGGCCCAGCTGAAGAGCATCGAGGAGGATCGTCCGATTGAACACGGAGACTATATCCTCATTGACTACGAGGGTTTCAAAGATGGCGAACCGTTTGCGCCGACCGGCAAAACCGAGAATTTTATTGTTGAGGTTGGCTCAGGACGGATACTGGAAGACTTCGATCGGGAGCTTGTTGGAATGCGTCCCAATGAGACCAAGGAATTCCCGATGCATTTTCCAGCCGACTATTTCAACAAGGAACTGGCCGATCTGGACATTACCTTCACCGTCACTGTCAAGGAGATCAAAGAAGAGGTCCTGCCTGATATTGATGACGAATTTGCGAAAGATTTGGGGGAGTATCAGACTCTGACCGAGCTCCGGGAAGCCATCAGCAAGCAACTGGGAAGGAGATATGAGACTCAGTCCGAAAGGGCACTCCGCACCGATATTGTAGACACGCTCATTGGACAGCAGGATTTTGAACTTCCCGAAGTCCTCGTCAAACATGAATTATCCGCTTTGGTCAGGGAAACCAACGATGCGTTATCTTACAGGGGCATGTCTTTGGAGGATACGGGTCAGACCGAAGAGGGCCTCTCCAAGAGGTATCATCCTGAAGCCGAAAAACGGGTGCGTGAGTATCTGCTCTTACAGAAAGTCATTGACCAGGAGGGGCTTGCCCTGACAGATGAAATGCTGGAGCAGGGTTATAACGAGTTGGCCGAGGTCATGAATCAGACGGTGGAGACAATCAAGCAGTTCCACAACGCCCATAAGGAGTCCTATGAGGTTTTCAATCAGAAAACTCTCGAAAAAGAGGCTGTCAAGTTTATCATCGAAAATGGTACGATTGAAACAATAGAAGCGGATACAGCAGAGGCACAAAAGTCTGAAGCCGGTACACAGGAATCAGAATCTGAGACAAAGACAGACGAAAACGCGCAAGGAGGCGAATGATGCCGCTTATTCCAATGGTTATCGAGCAGAGTAGCCGCGGGGAGAGAGCTTATGATATATATTCAAGGCTGCTCAAAGACAGAATTGTCTTCCTGGGGACACCCCTGACCGACGAGATTGCCAATCTTCTGATTGCCCAGTTGCTTTTCCTGGAAGCAGACGATCCAGATAAAGACATCAATCTCTATGTGAATTCCCCCGGTGGTTTGGTGAGCGCGGGCCTGGCTGTGTATGATACAATGCGTTATGTAAAACCCGACATCTGCACGCTGTGCATGGGCCAGGCAGCCAGCATGGGTGCGGTGCTGTTGGCTGCAGGGACAGAGGGGAAACGATATGCGCTTCCAAATGCCAGGATTCTCATCCACCAGCCAATGGGTGCGTTTCAAGGCCAGGCTTCAGACGTGGCCATCCAGGCAAAAGAGATCTTGCGGATGCGGGAGACCTTGAACGATATCCTTGCCTTCCATACGCACCAGGACATTGAAACTATTCAGAAAGATACAGATCGCGATTTTTTCATGAGCGGCCCGGAGTCCAAGGAATACGGGATTATAGATCACGTAATCAGCCAGCGTGAAACGACTCCAACCCCCAAAGAGAAGAAGAAAACGAAGTAGGCACGTTGGATTTAGGCCTGCTATTTGCACGTCATGGATAGGGGTTAGAGACACCGTTTTTTTGGATTGCCTTTTCACCAAACGGTCTTATAATGAATATATTACGCTCAAAAAATGGGACAATAGACCTTTCCCCTGAAGGGCCGAACCAAGCACATCTTTGGAGGAATTCATGACGAAGCGAAGAAGCTCCAATGCCGACGGTTTGAGGTGTTCGTTTTGCGGCAAAAGTCAGGAGGAAGTCAAGAAGCTGATTGCAGGACCCGCAGTCTATATTTGCGACGAGTGCATCGAGCTGTGTATTGAGATTATTGAGGAGGAGTACGAAAAAGAAGCGCGGACCGAGAGAACGGGGGAATTTCCTGCACCAGCCACGATCAAGGCCTTTTTGGATGGTTATGTGATTGAGCAGGACCTTGCCAAGAAGATCCTGGCAGTCGCTGTGCACAACCATTACAAGCGTCTTGAGACAATGGTGAACACGGATGATGTGGAGCTGCAGAAGAGCAATGCCCTGCTGATCGGGCCTACCGGCTGTGGAAAAACGCTTCTGGCTCAGACCCTGGCCAAGTTTCTGGATGTCCCGTTTACTATTGCAGATGCGACCTCCCTGACTGAAGCGGGATATGTGGGAGAAGATGTTGAGAACATAATCCTGTCCCTGCTTCAGAATGCCGACTATGATCTGGAAAGGGCGTCCAGGGGGATCGTCTACATTGATGAAATCGACAAGATCGCGCGCAAAGGGGATAACCCGTCCATAACGCGCGATGTCTCAGGCGAGGGGGTACAGCAGGCACTTCTCAAGATCATCGAAGGGACTACCGCCAGTGTGCCGCCAAAAGGAGGACGAAAACACCCGCAGCAGGATTTTGTGAAGGTTGATACATCGAATATCTTGTTCATATGCGGGGGGACCTTCAATGGGCTGGAAGAGATCATACAGCACAGACTGGGTGGCAAGGTCATGGGATTTGGAGCCGATATAAAAAGTCGAAAGCGACAAGACATTGGCAAGACGCTACAGATGGTTCAGCCAGAAGACCTCCTAAAATTCGGGCTGATTCCGGAGTTTGTGGGGCGACTTCCGGTCATCGCAACACTTGGTGAACTGAATGAGACTGCGCTGGTCAGGATCCTGACAGAACCCAAGAATGCCCTGGTGAAGCAGTTCCAGAAGCTCTTTGAATTTGAAAACGTGTCTCTTCGCTTCACGGACGGAGCCTTGAAAGCTATCTCCGCAAAATCTATGGGACGAAAATCCGGGGCGCGGGGACTAAGGGCCATCATGGAAACGGCTATGCTTGACATCATGTATGACATTCCTTCGATGGATTCTGTCAAGGAATGCGTGATCAACGAGGAGGTCATTCTTAGCGGTGAGGAGCCGATTCTGCTTTTAGAACAGCCCCAGGAAGCGGTTTCGTCTCAGTAGCTACATGCATGTCTCTTAACGTGCGTATCCTTGTATAAATATAAGCTATGTTTAACATCCTAGGTTGAAGAAGCCAATGACTAATTTAGAACAGAAAGTTACTCTTCCCCTGCTTCCATTGAGGGATGTGGTGGTTTTTCCTCACATGGTGGTGCCTCTCTTCGTGGGACGTGCCAAGTCAGTGAACGCCCTGTCTAACGCCATGAATTTGGACAAAAAGATCCTGCTCGTTACCCAAAAGAATGCCGGGGTAGACTCTCCTGGTGAAAAGGACGTCTATGGCGTCGGGACGATTGGGACGGTCCTCCAACTCCTCCGGCTCCCGGACGGAACGGTCAAGGCACTGGTTGAGGGTAAGGGGCGGGCTCGTATCATCCGCTTTATTGAGAAAGAGAAGTATGCTCTGGGCGAAATTGAGCTGATTCTCGACCCAGAGGTCACGGAAACGGAGAGTGAAGCTGTTAGCCGAACAGTCGTTGAAATGTTTGAAAAGTACGCCAGGATCAACAAGAACATTTCCAAGGATCTCATCGGCAACGTTTCATCGATAACCGACGTATCCCAACTGTCTGACACGGTAGCTGCTCAGTTCAATTTCAAGATCCAGGACAAACAGCAGTTGCTTGAGACGGTTCCGGCGATGGAGCGCATGAGCCTGCTTTTCCGTCTGATGCAGAGTGAAATTGAAATCTTCAAGATGGAGCAGAGAATCAAAGGCCGGGTCAAGAAGCAGATGGAAAAGACCCAGAGGGAATACTATCTCAATGAACAAATGCGCGCCATTCAGAAAGAGATGGGAGCCAAGGATGATCACAAGAGCGAGTTAGACGAACTCCAGGGCCGTATCAAACGCAAGCGTATGTCTAAAGAGGCTGCGGCAAAGGTGAGGCAGGAGTTCAAGAAACTCAAGCTTATGGCGCCCATGTCGGCAGAGGGGACAGTGGTACGTAATTACATCGAATGGCTCATCAATCTCCCCTGGTTGGAGCGAAGCAAGCTTCACTCGGACATTGATAAGGCGGAAGGCATTCTGGAAGAAGATCACTATGGACTGGAAAAGCCTAAAGAGCGCATACTAGAGTATCTGGCCGTACAAAAGCTGGTCCGGAAAATACGAGGCCCGATCTTGTGTTTTGTAGGGCCGCCCGGGGTGGGGAAGACCTCCTTGGCAAAATCAGTGGCGAGGGCCACAGGGCGGGTGCTTGTGCGGCTGTCATTGGGTGGCGTTCGGGACGAGGCAGAGATCCGCGGGCATCGACGCACCTATATTGGAGCAATGCCCGGCAAGATCATTCAGTCGCTTAAGAAGGCCAAAGTGAACAATCCGGTTTTCTGTCTGGACGAAGTAGACAAGATGAGCATTGATTTTCGAGGGGACCCTTCAGCAGCACTGCTCGAAGTCCTTGATCCCGAGCAGAACTTTGCATTCAATGACCATTACCTGGATGTTGATTACGATCTTTCGGATATTCTCTTCATCACCACGGCTAACAGCCTGAACGGAATTCCACTCCCGCTTCAGGACCGTATGGAGGTCATTCGGCTGGCTGGATACACGGAGTATGACAAGCTGAAAATCGCTGAGGGATTCCTGGTTCCAAAACAGACCGAAACGAACGGATTGACGGAGGAGAACATCCAGTTTACCAAGAACGCCATTCAGACGATTATCCGCCGTTATACCCGGGAGGCTGGTGTACGGAACCTTGAGCGCGAAATTGCTTCCATCTGTCGCAAGATCGCCCGAGAGATTGTTAAAGAGGATGGGAGGGAATCGATCAAGATAACTGCTCAGTCTGTCCAGAAGTACCTTGGTGTTCCCCGGTTTCGGTACGGGGAGCTGGAAGAAAAGGACGAGATCGGTATGGCCACAGGCATGGCGTGGACACAGGTTGGCGGGGAACTGCTTACCATTGAGACAGTCATCATGCCTGGTAAAGGAAAGCTTACCGTGACAGGAAAGCTGGGCGAGGTTATGCAGGAGTCTGCCCATGCTGCCTTGAGCTATGTGCGGTCGAGGGCAGGGAGGCTTGGCTTAGAGAAACATTTCTACAAGAAGATAGATATCCATGTTCATATCCCTGAAGGGGCCACGCCAAAGGACGGGCCATCGGCAGGCATCACCATGGCGACCTCCATTGTATCGGCGCTGACAAGAAAGCCGGTGAACCGTAATCTGGCCATGACCGGAGAGATCACCCTTCGGGGTCGTATTCTCCCTATTGGGGGACTCAAAGAGAAAATCCTGGCGGCCCACCGAGGAGGGATATCTGAGGTTATTATTCCGGACGAGAATAGTAAGGACTTGAAAGAGATTCCTGCTAAGATCCTGAAGCAGATAGAAGTCATAACAGCAAGCCACATGGACGATGTTCTGACTCGTGCGATCGTTTTGGCGGACGGCGAGATGCTGTTCGAGGAAGAACAAGAAGAGATCGTATCTCCCGAGTTGCTTCCCAAAGCGGAAGAAGCAGTGGAGCCCCTCCTGATTAACTGAGCCCGCCGCACATTTTGCTTGACACGTGTGTGCTTCTTCGTTATTCGGACACCAAGTGTGGACGAGCTTTCAGGCTCTGACACGACCAATACATGACCATTTTAGGGGCGGGTAGCTCAGTTGGGAGAGCATCGGCCTTACAAGCCGGGGGTCACAGGTTCAAGCCCTGTTCCGCCTACCACCATAACAGACAAGTTGGCCACCATTTGGGGGCGTAGTTCAGTTGGTTAGAACGCCGGCCTGTCACGCCGGAGGTCGCGAGTTCGAGTCTCGTCGTCCCCGCCATTTCAGAAAGCCTGTCCCTTATTAGGGACGGGCTTTTTGGTTGTTTCAGTTTTAGTTGTTGCTTTTTTTGGATCGTATGCGTTAAACTACGACGTCAATGGGAAAAGGGAAGGACCAACGAAGCGGCAAAGATCGACGAACCCACGTCGATCCACGTTACCGAAACGCAGATTATCCCGATCTTGTTGACCGACGAGAAGAGGAAAGACGCGACCCGGAGTATGGGCATGTTCATGAACACCCGACTCGGAAGTGGATCATGCTGATCGGGGGGGTGGTCGCGGTTTTCTTAGCCTACATTTTCTTTTTTACTTGTCTGATTGTGAGCAATCAGTGTCCGGACAAATCGGGCCCAAAACGGACAATAACGTTTGGCTGCTATCACGATAATAACAGCAGTCAGGCAGAGGCGTTTGTAGAGAAGATAGATTTGTCATAGTCGTAAACAAAAAGGGTTGACAAGACGTTTGGGATTTGTTAGGTAAGTGCCATATTTTGAAGGAGTTTTCCGGGATTCCTTACAATGAGCAGTCAGGCCATTAAAAGCGTCGTAGCCATCGTTGTAGTTGTAGTAGGGATTATTTATCCCTGCTACCGGCTGGAGGCTTGGTAATGGCTTAGGTTGTTGGACAGACACCGACTCTAAAATCCGTTACCAGGCAGAAGCTACCTGATAACGGTTTTTTTTTGTGGACGGCATCGCAAAAAATCCAACTTCTGTGTTGCGCGGCATCCTTCGTCACTGCGACGTATGAATGCGGCGCAGGGTGCAGGGCGCAAGGCTCAGGGAAATCGGAGTCACACGCCTTTCCTTATGCCTTGAGCCTTCTGTGTACGCCTCATCCCTCAGGATGCGTGCGCCTTGAACTTGAGGCTTCTTAGTGTGCCGTGAAATGGCGGCTTTGTGCCTGATCGTAATTATCCTATTTGGAGATTTGGGTTATGAAATCAATCTTTGTCTACGACACGACACTCAGAGACGGTTCGCAGGGAGAGAAGATCAATTTCTCTGCAGAAGACAAGCTGCGAATAGCCCTCAAACTGGATGCCCTGGGCGTTCACTACATTGAGGGAGGGTGGCCTGGTTCCAATCCCAAGGATGTGCATTTCTTTGAACTGGCCAAGGAAGTGCAATTCAAACACGCTTGCCTCAGCGCCTTTGGAAGCACGAGGAAGGCGAATTCTCGTCCTGAAGAAGATGCAAACCTCATTGCCCTTCTTGAGTCGGGAACCCCTGCTGTGACGATTTTTGGCAAAAGCTGGGATCTCCATGTGAAGAAGGTCCTTTCGACGACGCTAAAGGAAAATTTGGCGATGATACACGACAGCGTGGCCTATCTTCGCTCACAGGGCCGCGAAGTGATCTACGACGCCGAGCATTTCTTTGATGGCTACAAGTACAATCCGGGATATGCTACCAAGACACTACAGGCGGCCATTTCAGGCGGCGCCGACTTCATCGTCTTGTGTGACACAAATGGGGGAACGCTTCCTTTTGAAATTGAGGAGATTATGGACAAGGTTTGTCCGCAGATTCCAGTAAAGGTCGGTATTCATACGCACAACGACGCCGGTCTTGCGGTAGCCAATACGCTTGTGGCCGTTCGTTCGGGCGCCGTCATGGTTCAGGGGACGGTCAACGGGTATGGAGAACGTTGTGGCAACGCCGATCTGACCGCCGTCGTTCCCAACCTACAGCTTAAGATGAATCGGTCATGCATGACCAAGAAGAACCTCCAGCATCTTACAGAGCTCTCGCGCTATGTGAGTGAGGTGGCCAATATGACCCCGTTTAACGGACGCCCGTTTGTTGGCAAAAGCGCGTTTGCTCATAAAGGAGGCATCCACGTCAATGCCATCATGAAGACTCCCAAGGCTTATGAGCACATGGGACCGAAGAGTGTCGGAAACGAGCGACGCGTCCTTATCTCGGATCTTTGTGGCAAGAGCAATGTTGACTACAAGGCAAGGGAAATGGGGGTCGAACTTGGCGGGAATGGATTTGACAGCAAAAAGATCGCCAAGGAGATAAAGAAATTGGAGCACGAGGGATACCAATTTGATGCGGCGGAGGGGTCTTTTGAGCTCTTATTGAGAAGGCTTACCGGACAGTTCAGACCGCTGTTCGAATTAGAGTCTTTCCGGGTGGCCGTTGAAAAGGAGAAGGACCTTCCGTGTAGGGCATATGCGACCATCAAGATCTCCGTGGGAGATCAGCAGGAGATTACTGCGGCCGAGGGAAGTGGCCCGGTCAGCGCGTTGGACAATGCCTTGAGAAAGGCCTTAAACAAGTTTTTCCTCATCGATTTAGAAGAAATGCATCTTGTCGACTACAAGGTGCGAGTCATCGAGGGGCGCGACGGGACATCGGCCCGGGTGAAGGTTTTCATAGAATCCCGGGATCCGAAGCGTATATGGAGCACCATTGGGGTTTCCACAGACATCATTGAGGCAAGTTGGGAGGCACTGGAGGACAGCTTCCAGTACAAACTCTCTCACATATGAGCCGTGAATGATGAATGGAAAATTGTCCGGCTAATACCTGTTTCGGAATCACGAATTTCGAATAACCAACCCGGAGGAGAATGATGAAAAGTGACAGCGTAAAATCTGGCGTTGAACGGGCCCCACATCGATCTCTGTTCAAGGCCATGGGGTATACGGATGAAGAGTTACGTAGGCCGCTGGTCGGAATAGCCAATTCGGCCAACGATATCATACCCGGACATGTGGAACTGGATCGCATTGTCAAGGGCGTAAAGGCGGGTGTCTACATGGGAGGGGGGACACCGATCACCTTCGGGACTATCGGTATTTGCGATGGAATCGCCATGAATCATATAGGGATGAAGTACTCCCTGGGAAGCCGAGAGCTGATTGCTGACTCGATTGAAGTGATGGCTGTCGCCCACGCCTTTGACGCTATGGTGATGGTGACCAACTGTGACAAGATTGTGCCCGGTATGTTGATGGCTGCGGCCCGCCTAAACCTCCCCACGATTGTTGTGAGCGGCGGACCCATGCTGGCGGGGAGTCATGCGGGGAAGGAGATAGACCTCGTGAGCGTCTTTGAAGCGGTGGGGGCTCTCAAATCAAGGAAAATAAAAGAGGCAGAATTGGCGGACATCGAAGAATGCGCATGCCCTACATGCGGTTCATGTGCGGGCATGTTTACAGCGAATTCAATGAACTGCTTGACTGAGGCCATCGGGATGGGACTCCCTGGAAATGGGACCATTCCGGCAGTCATGGCTGCTCGCCAACGCCTGGCTAAAGAGGTGGGGATGAAGATCATGATGCTCCTGAAGCGCAAGATAACGCCTAAGAAGATCATGACAAAAAAGGCGTTTGCCAATGCCATGGCCGTGGATATGGCACTTGGCTGCTCCACCAATACAGTGCTCCACTTGATGGCCATTGCTCAAGAAGCGGGGATCACGATCGATCTCGATTCTTTTAATCGGGTAAGTGAGAAGACCCCTCACATCTGCAGTCTCAGCCCAGGGGGAACGCATCACATGGAAGATCTGGACCGGGCGGGGGGCGTCAGTGCCGTGATGAAAGAGATTTCTCGCAAGAGACTGATTCACACTGACTGCATAACAGTCACAGGTCAAACGGTAAGAGAAAACATCAAGAACAGCCGAGTACGGGACAAAAACGTCATACGTTCTCTTGAGAGGCCGTACCATAAGCAGGGAGGACTTGCCATTTTGTTCGGCAACCTGGCCCCTTCAGGGTGTGTGGTTAAGCAGTCAGCCGTGGTGAGACGGATGCTTCGCCACGAAGGTCCTGCTCGCGTGTTTAACAGCGAAGAAGAAGCAACCACTGCCATTATGGCGGGAAGAATTAACAAGGGAGACGTTGTCGTCATCCGTTACGAGGGACCCAGGGGCGGACCGGGGATGCGAGAAATGTTGGTGCCGACCTCAGCCATTGCCGGCATGGGCCTTGACGCTGACGTTGCCTTGATCACGGACGGCAGGTTTTCGGGGGGGACCCGTGGTGCCGCCATAGGACATGTGTCAGCCGAGGCCATGGAAGGCGGGCCCATCGCAATTGTTGAAGATGGGGACAGAATTGCTATTGATATTCCCAAACGATGCATCACGCTGAAGGTTGAGGAAAAAGAAATTGAAGGAAGGCTATTAAAATGGCGGCCTCCTAAACCAAAGATATCGAAGGGATACATGGCGCGCTACGCACGCATGGTTTCTTCGGGTGGCGAAGGGGCTGTGGTTAAATGAGTAATGCATCGCTCCATTACGGTAAAACAACATTGTAGGAGGACGAGTTTTGAAAACACTTACAGGAGCACAGATTATCACCGAGGTGTTGAAGGAGGAGGGTGTTGACACTGTCTTTGGCTATCCAGGCGGAGTTGTCATTGACGTTTTTGACGAATTATACAAGACGGACATAAAGCACATCCTGGTCCGCCACGAACAAGCGGCAGCCCATGCAGCAGACGGCTATGCCCGGGCAAAGGGGAGTGTAGGCGTGTGCCTCGTCACTTCGGGCCCCGGGGCTACAAATACCGTTAGCGGGATTGCTTCTGCCTACTTGGATTCTATTCCCATAGTTGTCATGACCGGTCAGGTGCCCACCCCGCTGATTGGAAACGATGCCTTTCAGGAGGTCGACATCGTAGGGATCACAAGGCCTTGCACCAAGCACAACTATCTTGTGAGGTCGACGAACGATCTCGCCAGGGTGCTGAAGGAGGCCTTTCATGTGGCACGATCAGGCCGCCCGGGTCCTGTACTGGTCGATCTTCCCAAAGATGTGAGTCAAGGGAAGACAAAATACAAACCTTTGCCGGAGATTCGGATGCCCGCCTACAATCCCACGTACAAGCCGAATGTGAAACAGCTGCAAAAGGCCATAGAGCTCATCAAGGGATCTGAAAGGCCGGTCATTTTCTCAGGAGGGGGCGTCATTCTCTCGAATGCTTCCAGAGAACTGGCCCAGTTTGCCAGGAAGCTGAATGCACCAGTCACTGCCTCGCTCATGGGTCTAGGTGGCTTTCCAGGGACTGATCCTCTCTGGCTGGGGATGCCTGGCATGCATGGTACCTACCGCGCCAATATGTCGATCGGGGCATGTGACCTTCTCATTGGCATCGGAGTTCGCTTTGATGACAGGGTAACAGGCAAGCTTGATACATTTGCACCACATGCCAAGATCATTCATATCGACATTGATCCCACGTCTATCAGCAAGAATGTCCCGGTTGCGGTCCCAATCGTTGCAGATTGCAAGATGGCCTTGCGAGCGCTTAACCGGCTTCTGACTGAGAAGAAAGTGAAGTTCACCAAGAAGAGCCGCAAGCTCTGGTTGCAGCGGATAGAGAAATGGAAGAAGACGACGCCCTTGAGGTACGAGCAGAAGGACGACGTCATTAAGCCCCAATATGTGATCGAAAAGCTTTACGAACTGACAAAAGGGAACGCCATCATTACTACGGAGGTAGGACAAAACCAGATGTGGGCCGCCCAGTACTACCACTTTGAGCGTCCCAACTGTTTCATTACGTCAGGGGGACTCGGCTGTATGGGCTTTGGGTTTCCTGCTGCCATTGGAGCCCAGGTGGCATGCCCGGATAAAATGGTCGTGGACGTGGCCGGAGACGGCAGCATTCAGATGAACATCCAGGAACTGGCCACAGTCGTGCAATACCAGTTGCCTGTCAAGGTCGTGATCTTGAATAACAGGTATCTGGGTATGGTAAGACAGTGGCAGCAACTCTTTTATGAAAGACGTTACGCAGCCACGGATCTGGAGTGCTCCCCAGATTTTGCAAGGGTTGCGGAGGCATACGGTGCTCTGGGTCTGAAGGCCACCAAGCCAAGTGAGGTAGAGGCTGTGCTCAAGCAAGGACTCGAGAGTCCGGGACCGGCTTTCATGGATTTCTGGGTCGCTCGTGAGGAATGCGTGTACCCCATGGTTCCGGCAGGAGCATCCATAACGGATATGCTTTTGGCTTAGAACGGAGAAGAATTATGCGGAAACATATTATATCGTTGCTGGTGGATAATGAACCCGGGGTCCTTGCCCGGGTGTCGGGCCTTTTCAGTGGGCGAGGGTTCAACATAGAGAGCCTTTGTGTGGCAGAGACAATGGATGCCTCTGTTTCTCGCATAACCCTTGTTACACGAGGAAACGAGTCCGTTGCTGAGCAAATCAAAAAGCAGCTCAACAAACTGATCAATGTTATAAAGCTGTATGATCTGACGAGCGCCGAATATGTTGAACGAGAAATGGCTCTGATCAAGGTGAAGGCTAAGGCTGAACACCGGGCAGAGATTTTGAGAATTGTTGACATATTCAGGTGCAAGGTGGTTGATGTGGGCTCCGGTCACTACACGATTGAGGTGACCGGTACTATGGAAAAGCTACAGGCGATCCTGGGCCTACTGAAGCCCCTGGGCCTCCAGGAAATTGCCCGAACAGGTGCCATCGCCCTGGCCCGTGATAAAAAAGGCAAGGCTACCTGAGCACTTCATGGATTTGATGTGTTTCTGTAGTTCTTTCTGCCACAGGTTCTATTCGTATTTCGTGCTTGATGGTGTGACAAGAAGCCAGAAAACAGACGGCACAGCAAAAAGCTCCAGATGTAAGGCGCGCCTCACACTTGCTTCCATTTGGACTGTTGCGAAGTCGTCGAAGATGATGGTTTCCTATAAAGTCTTCGAATGGCGTCATTTCGACGCACCATTTTGTCATTTCGACCGAAGGGAGAAATCTTGTAGTTGGTGCCAAGTTGATAAGATAAAGATTTCTCGCTACGCTCAAAATGACATTTAGGTGTATTTTAATTTCTTGCGAAGCCGCTGAAGAAAAGGAGAGTGACTATGGCAATGATCGATTTTGGGGGTGTCGTTGAGGACATCGTGACCCTGGAAGAGTTTCCTCTTCAAAAGGCCAAGGAGGTCCTGGCCGGCGAAACCGTTGCTGTGCTGGGATATGGAGTGCAGGGACCTGCACAGGCACTCAATATGAAGGACAACGGGATTCCCGTGATTGTGGGTCAGCGCGAGGGGGGGGAGCGCTGGGAAAAAGCAGTCCAAGACGGTTTTGTACCGGGCGAAACCTTGTTTTCCCTGGAAGAGGCGGCTGAAAAAGGAACGATTATTCAATACCTGATATCGGATGCGGGGCAAATGGCGGCCTGGCCAAGGATCAAGCCTTGCCTGAAACAGGGGGATGCTCTTTACTTCTCGCACGGATTCTCTATCGTATACAAGGATCAGACCGGCGTCGTGCCTCCAGACAACGTTGATGTGATTCTTGTTGCTCCAAAGGGATCCGGAAGAAGTGTGCGGTTGAATTTCTTAGACGGGAGTGGCATCAACGCCAGCTATGCGGTCTTTCAGGATTTCACTGGCAGAGCAGAGGAAAGGGCCCTCGCTCTGGGGATGGGAGTTGGCTCCGGCTACCTTTTCCCGACCACCTTTGAGAAGGAGGTCCATAGTGATCTCACCGGTGAGCGGGGCGTGCTGATGGGTTGTCTGGCCGGGGTGTTTGAGGCCCAGTACAATGTCCTCAGAAAACACGGACACAGCCCAAGCGAGTCGTTCAATGAGACCGTAGAAGAGTTGACGCAAAGCCTCATCCGCCTGGTGGCGGAAAACGGGATGGATTGGATGTATGCGAATTGCAGCACCACCGCCCAACGGGGTGCTTTGGATTGGAAGTCCAGATTCCGGGATGCTGTCACGCCCGTTTTCGACGAACTCTACCAGAGTGTCGTGTCTGGGGAGGAGACCCGGATCGTGCTTGAGGCCAACAGCGCACCTGACTACAGTGAGAGGCTCAGAAAAGAACTGGACGAAATGAAGAATTCCGAGATGTGGCGGGCCGGTGCAGCGGTTAGGGCTTTAAGACCAGAAAACAGGTAGTTTCCGTCCACAAATGGCCATTTTCCGCAATCCCTGCCTGAGGCAGGCAAGTCGGCGTCAACCAGCCCGAGGCGGACAAGTCCACCGGAGGCGGACAAGCCCTCCAGAGGCGGACAAGTCCTCTAGAGGCGGACAAGTCTGCGGGATCGCTTGTGCGACGTACCAAATGTACGCCTCCGCGCAATCCCTTGATTTGACTCGGGGCATAAATGCCCCTCGCCCCAAGGGGCAGCCTGGCGGCTGTCCAATTTCGCAATGCTGCGAAATAGCTCTTGACCTTGCGAAAAATTCCTCATTTCTGGACCGGAAACTCACGCCTGTGCCCATCAGCAAGGGGCTGATTTATAGATGGGCATTAGGTAAGAGTCGACAAAATGGAGATATGATAAAGGTTGCAGTCACTGGCGGGGCAGGCGCGGGAAAGACCGTTGTCTGCGACTGTTTTGGACAACTCGGTGCCCACGTAATTAATCTGGATGCGTTGGCCCGTGAAGCTGTGCAGCCAGACTCTGCGGTTCTTGACGCCATCGTCACACACTTTGGAGAAGGCATCCTGATGGCTGACCGTAGTCTGGATCGAGGCAAGCTTAGAGGGATCATTACGAGAGATGCCGAAGCACGAAAAGCCCTGGAGAGATTGACTCACCCTGAGATACTGAGGCTTTTTGAGAAGAAGATAGCTGCCATCAAGTCCCGCCAGGAAGATGCCGTTGTGGTTGTAGAGGTGCCGCTTCTGATCGAAGTCGGGATGCAGGATCGGTTTGACGTGGTGATCCTGGTTGAAGCGGATTCTGAACACCAGAAGAGCCGCTTAGTAACCCGTAACGGGTCATCAGTGGAATCTGCAGCGGCCCTGTTGGGCATCCAAATGACACCGGAAGAGAAGCGACCTCACGCCGACTATGTCGTCGAAAACCGGGGGGCACTTGAGGAGTTGGAGGGCCCTGTCAAGGAAATCTACGCGAAAATAATAAAAAGGTGACCAAAAAGGGTTGACACATTAACGATTGTGTAATAATAATTTCGCCACAAGTAGGCCTGCCTGGGAGAACATAAGGAAAACACCCAGCAACTTCTGCATTCAGTAGAACGATAGCTGAAACACACTGCCACTTATTCCCCATTGTTTTCAACAAGAGGAACCATCCACATCTGATACAGTGTGCCCTAATGCTACAATGGCGTGATTCGCCGCGGGTTTCAGGCGTTTCGTCCGTCGACCCGCAAGAACTACTGTTTCACTAAATCAATGATTCAAAGGAAGACGATTCAATGAACCTAGCAGAACTCAAGGCCAAGAAAGTGGCCGAATTGACCAAAATGTCCAAAGGGTTCAACATCGAAGGTGCTTCAGGTATGCGAAAGCAGGAACTGATTTTCGCCCTTCTGCAAGCCCAGACCGAGCAGAATGGCCTTATTTACGGGGAGGGTGTTCTTGAAATACTACCTGACGGCTTCGGTTTCCTGAGGGCACCTGACTACAGCTATCTACCAGGCCCTGACGACATTTATGTTTCCCCTTCTCAGATACGGCGTTTTAGCTTGCGTACGGGTGATACAGTGTCCGGGCAGATTCGGCCGCCAAAGGATAGCGAGCGGTATTTCGCACTGCTGAAGGTGGAAGCGGTGAATTATGAAGACCCGGAGAAATCGCGGGATAAAATCCTCTTTGATAACCTGACACCGCTCTACCCGGACCGTAAGATCATGCTCGAGAGGAACCCAGGCAACTATTGTGTGCGCATTATGGACCTCTTGACGCCCATTGGTTTTGGACAGAGAGGCCTCATTGTCTCAGCGCCCAGGACCGGCAAGACCATGTTGCTACAAGACATTGCCAATAGCATTAACGCCAACCACAAGGATATTGTGCTGATCGTCTTGCTCATTGACGAGCGACCAGAAGAGGTAACCGACATGGAGCGTTCGGTCGACGCCGAGGTGATCAGTTCTACTTTTGATGAACCTCCCCAGAGGCATGTGCAAGTCGCGGAAATGGTGCTTGAAAAGGCGAAACGTCTGGTCGAACATCAACGTGATGTGATTATCCTCCTAGACAGTATTACCCGCCTTGCTCGTGCTTACAACACTGTGGTGCCTCCGAGTGGTAAGATACTTTCGGGTGGCGTTGACTCCAATGCCCTGCATCGTCCGAAACGCTTCTTTGGTGCTGCTCGCAATATCGAGGAAGGTGGAAGCCTTACGATCATCGCTACAGCCTTGATTGACACCGGCAGCCGAATGGACGAAGTCATCTTTGAGGAATTCAAGGGAACCGGCAACTTAGAGTTACAGCTGGACCGAAAGCTATCTGATAAACGTATCTTCCCTTCCCTTGACATCAATCGATCCGGCACACGCAAAGAGGAACTGCTACTTGAACCGGAGGTTTTGGGCCGGATATGGATCTTGAGGAAATTACTCGCGGCTCTGAATCCGGTAGACAGTATGGAGTTTTTGCTTGAAAAAATGAAAGGGACCGAGGACAATAAAGAGTTTCTGGAATCAATGAACAGATAGTCATTACGTTATGTTGGATGGGGGTTCTTACATGAAGAAAGATATACACCCAGAGTATTCTCAGACGGAAATTCGGTGCGCGTGCGGCAACGTGGTGGAGACGGGCTCTACCAAACAAGACATCAGGGTTGAAATTTGCTCAAAGTGCCACCCTTTTTTCACGGGCAAACAGAAGCTTATGGACACGGCCGGACGTATAGAACGCTTCCGCAGAAAATATGCTAATTTTGAAGCTAAGCATAATGACGAAGGAAAACCAGTATCCTCTTGACCGGCATGCTCCCCGCAGGCCCGGTCCGGAAGGACGGGGTCGAGGGGAGCTATCTCAAGATGGCGAACTTCCCTTCCTGGCTGCGAAGCACTGCCGAAAGGCAGAACACCCGCCCGGAAGGGCGGAGAGGCTTCATATCTTCCGTTTTCCATCAGTGCTAACCTAATCAAAAAGTGTTCAAAGCTGACGAAAAAGATGTCCGCGTGGGCGGACAGGCCGTGATTGAGGGCGTGATGATGAGAGCCCCCAAGTCAATGGCCATAGCGGTCCGACGACCCAATGGAGAGATCTTTGTAAAAGAGGACAGGTGGCGTTCACTGTCTGAGCGATGGTCGTTTCTCAGATGGCCTTTTATCAGGGGCAGTCTTATCCTCGTTGAAAGCCTGATCAATGGCATGCAAGCCCTGACCTTTTCGGCCAATCAGGCCCTGGAGGAAGAGGAGGAAACGCTTGGCCGATGGGCCTTGCTCTTCACAATTCTGCTGGCCCTTGGGGCAGGTATTGTTCTGTTCGTGGTGTTGCCTCATGTGATGAGTGGCCTCGTTGGCCGGTTGTTTGGTGTTAGGCTGGGGGTTGAGCATTTCCTTTTTCATGTGATCGACGGAGTAATAAAGATACTCATCTTCCTTGCCTATGTCTGGCTTATCTCCCTTTCTAAGGAGATCAGGCGGATCTTTGAATACCATGGAGCAGAGCATAAGTCGGTCTACGCGTATGAGGCGGGGGAGGCGTTGACGGTTGAAAACGCCAGGCGATTTTCAACGCTTCATCCTAGGTGCGGCACCGCCTTCATACTCGTTGTTCTTGTGATAAGCATTTTCTTCTTTGCGACTGTGTTCCCGTTTATTCCGACCATAGGGGGCAGCCCCGGCGTGGTGAACCAGATCTTTGCCATTGTAATGAAGATACTTCTCATGTTTCCCATTGCTGGTTTGGCCTATGAAATGATCAGATACAGCAGCAGGAACATGGAGCATGGGGTGATCCGCTGGGCGGTCTTGCCGGGTCTGTGGATGCAGAAACTGACCACGCGTGAGCCCAGTGACGAACAGCTCGAAGTTGCGTTGGCAGCCTTAGACAGTGCGCTGCAGACGCAGAGCCGAGTGGCCGGCAATATGGGGTGAGGAGACTTATTCTGGCAGGTCCATTTTGTGGACGCATTGCCATCAATAAATCCGAAGCACGGACTGTTCTCAAGATGCCAGCCGCAAATTCGACACGAAGTGAGGCTTGCGCCTTGAGAAAAGTCCGATATTTGAGTTTGTTCACTTTCGAGCAGATAGAGGCTCGATGATCGAGGTTAATAGGAATCCGGAAATGCTTCCGACTTTGCCCCGTGTGGTGAAATGACGATGTTTGATCAACTGACAGGCGTGGAAGAACGGTTTACAAGGCTTGAGCAACTCTTGAGCAATCCCGACGTCATCGGGGATCAGGAGACATACCGGAAGTACGCCAAAGAACATGCGGAGTTGAGCCGGATCGTTTCTGCCTATCGGGAATACCAACAAGTGACAAAGGATATGAAGGAGTCCAAGGACCTCTTGAAGGATGGCGACGAAGATATCAAAGAGTTGGCGAAAGAGGATCTCCAGGACTTGCAGGAGCGCTCGGAGAAACTTGAGGAGGAGTTGAAATATCTTCTTGTCCCTAAAGACCCCAACGACGAGAAGAATATCGTTCTGGAGATCAGAGCTGGCACGGGTGGCGAAGAGGCGGGTCTCTTTGCCGCAGATCTTTTTCAGATGTACAGCAAGTACGCGGACAGTTTCGGCTGGAAGATGGAGATCATGAGCAAACATGTAACCGGCGTTGGCGGCCTTAAAGAAATTATTGCAATGGTGTACGGAAAAGGGGCCTATAGTCGGTTAAAGTATGAAAGTGGGACCCACCGAGTTCAGCGCGTGCCGGTTACGGAATCACAGGGGCGGATCCACACCTCGGCCGTGACCGTCGCTGTCTTGCCTGAGGCAGAAGAGATTGATGTCAAGATTGATCCCGAAGACATTAGAGTGGACGTGTTTCGCTCAATGGGTCCTGGAGGGCAGAGTGTTAACACCACAGACTCGGCAATACGCATCACCCATCTCCCAACAGGAATCGTTGTGTCATGTCAGGACGAGAAGTCGCAGCACAAGAACAGAGCCAAGGCAATGAAGGTCCTGCGGGCACGGCTGTACGATAAGATGGTTTCTGAGCAGAACGAAAAGATCTCTGCAGACCGGAGGAGTCAAGTTGGGAGCGGTGACCGTAGCCAGAGGATCAGGACATACAACTTCCCGCAGAGCCGTGTCACTGATCATCGTATTGGACTCACACTCCATAAACTGGAAGACATTCTCCAGGGAGATATTGGAGATGTCGTTGATGCGCTGATAACCCACCATCAAGCCCTTGCCATTCAGCATGCCGAGGCAGAATCGAGAGATGCTGCCTGAAACCTGGACCATTCTAAAACTCCTCCAGTGGACCACGGCCTACTTCAAATCTCACCACGTTGAACAGCCACGCGCCACTGCTGAGATTCTCCTGGCTCATACCCTGGGGGTTGGGCGCGTAGACCTTTACGTCCAGTACGATCGCCTCCTCGAAGAGGGAGAACTCGGGCGCTTCAAGGGGTACATTAAGAGGCGTATCCAGAGGGAGCCGGTCGCATATATTGTTGGAAAAAGAGAGTTTTGGTCCATGGATTTTGAGGTAACTCCTGATGTCCTGATACCGAGGCCCGAGACAGAGACACTTGTTGAGTCTGTCCTTATGATTGTGCCGGCAGAACCAACGCCAACCCCCTTGAAAATCCTCGACCTTGGGACCGGTTCAGGAGCTGTTGTCGTTGCCGTGGCCTCGGAGCGGCCAGATCATGAATTCTACGCCGTTGATCGTTCCGAAGAGGTCCTGGCCGTGGCTCAGGGCAACGCTCGAACCCATGGCCTCGACAAGACCATCACCTTTTTGCGCGGGGACTGGTTTGATCCGGTACGGGAGCAAGGGCACCATTTTGATGTGATTGTCTCCAACCCGCCCTACATTTCGACCCGGGAGTTGGAGGAACTTCCGCCTGAAATCGGCCGACATGAGCCTTGGAAGGCTCTTGACGGGGGCCCCGACGGTCTGGATGCCATCAGGCTTATCATCAGAGAGGCCTCTGATCATCTGGTTCCAGGGGGGTGGCTTCTTTTCGAGATTGGCCATGATCAGTGGGCTCGGGTCGAGAAGCTGATGTCCGCAGCGAAAGCTTACAATGACCTATATGTCATAAAAGACTATAGCGGCCACGAACGGGTAGCGCGAGCAAGGGGGGTTGGCAACAGTTGATGGGTTCCAAAAAATTGTATTGCAAAGGCTAAACTGCTCTGTTACAAATTAAAGTTTGAGAAAATCGCACGTTCTTGGACTCCCTTTCTGGTGCCTCTCCGGGTGCGCTCGAGAGAAGTTGAAAGGGGGGAAGATGAGAACGGAGGGAAAACCGATAACAAATGGAGGGAAGTATGTCTTATGTTACCATGAAGGAATTGTTGGAGGCGGGTGTTCATTTTGGCCACCAGACCAGAAGGTGGAATCCCAAAATGAAACCTTACATCTTTGGAGCCCGCAACGGTATCTACATCATTGACTTACAGCAGACAGTCCGAATGTTCAAAACTGCCTACCAGTTTGTTGTGGATACGGTTGCAGGTGGGGACTCGATTCTCTTTGTAGGAACCAAGAAACAGGCGCGGGAGTCCATCTACGAAGAGGCAAACCGTTGCGAAATGTTCTATGTCCACAATCGCTGGCTTGGGGGAATGCTTACAAATTTTGAGACTATTAAGAAGGGGATCGAGCGGCTGAAGTATCTCACCACCATTTTTGTGGACGGCAGCGTCAATCGTTTTCCCAAGAAGGAGCGATTGAAACTCGACAAGGAGAGGGGAAAGCTGGACAACAACCTTGGGGGGATCCGCGAAATGCAGAGACTGCCGGGGGCTATGTTTGTTGTTGATGCCAAGAATGAAAACATTGCAGTTAGTGAAGCACAGCGGCTTGGGATTCCTGTTGTGTCCATTGTGGACACGAATTGCAATCCGGACGAAATAGACTACATTATTCCCGGTAACGATGATGCCATAAGGGCTATTCGACTCATGACATCGCGAATTGCGGATGCTTGTATTGAAGGTCGTGAGCAAATGGAAGAGCAGCTCCAGGCTGAGTCAGACAAAGCAGCTTTCGAGGCGGAGGCTGAGGAGGGAGTTGCTGTGGCTGGCCCGGGGGAAAGGACTGTCATTTCTGACGGCTCAGACGGTCCAATCGTAGAGGTTATTACCAGAGAGAAGCCTGTGTCTGACCAACCTGATGAAGATAAGGATGAAGCGATAAAAGAGGAGTTGTAGATGGTAGAAATCAATGCCCAGATGATCAAGGAACTACGCTCAAGAACACATGCAGGGGTTATGGACTGCAAAGAGGCCCTTCAAGAGGCCGATGCAGACATGGAAAAAGCGGTCGATTTTCTCCGTAAGAAAGGGCTTGCCACAGCCTTGAAACGCGCGGGCCGGGAGACTTCCGAGGGTTTGGTACATTCATATATCCACACCGGTGGAAAGATTGGTGTGCTAGTGGAAGTGAACTGCGAAACAGATTTTGTGGCGAAGACCGACGAGTTCGGCGGTTTTGTCAAGAATTTAGCCATGCACATTGCGGCTGCCAAGCCCCTTGGCATTCGTAGAGAGGATGTCTCTGAGGAGATTGTGCAGAGGGAAGAAGGAATTTACAGGGCCCAGGCCGTAGAGACGGGAAAGCCAGAGAATATTCTGGACAAGATCGTCCAGGGCAAGATGGAGAAGTTCTACAAAGAATCGTGTCTGCTGGAACAGCAATACGTCAGGAATCCGGACATCACAATTCAGGATCTGATCCATGAAACTGTGGCCAAAGCGGGTGAAAACATGGGCGTCAGGCGATTTGTTCGTTATCAGTTGGGGGGAGAGTAGCCAAGCGGATCCTGGATCCTTAACGAAGGACAAGTCATATGCCAGCTCCGAAGTATAAGAGAATCCTGGTTAAGCTCAGCGGTGAGGCTTTGATGGGTGATCAAAGCTTTGGCATAAGCCCTGAGATGATAAACTACCTCGCTGGCGAGATACGATCGGTCTATGATCTTGGAGTGCAGCTTGCCCTGGTTGTTGGCGGAGGAAATATCTTTCGTGGTGTAGCAGCCAGTTCTTACGGCATGGACCGTACGTCAGCGGACCACATTGGTATGTTGGCCACTGTCATAAATAGCATTGCCCTGCAGGACGCTCTCGAAAAGAGAGGCATTCAGACGCGGGTCCAGACAGCTATTGAGATGTGTGCCGTGGCCGAACCGTATATCCTCAGGCGGGCCGTCAGGCACTTGGAGAAGGGCCGAGCCGTGATTTTTGCTGCTGGAACCGGTAATCCGTATTTTACTACAGACACAGCTGCGGCCCTCAGGGCCCAGGAGATTCGTGCGGATGTTCTTCTGAAGGCTACCAAAGTTGACGGCATTTATGATTCCGACCCCATAGTGAATGCTAAAGCCAAGAAAGTGGACAACGTTACCTACCTTGATGTCCTGAAGCAGCAGCTGAAAGTAATGGATTCCACTGCTATCTCCCTGGCGATGGACAACAGGCTTCCTGTCATTGTCTTCAATCTGAGAAAAAAAGGGAATCTTAGGCGGGCCGTTTGTGGAGAAAACGTTGGAACGCGGATCAAGGAGACATCTCAGGATGATTGATTCAGTTTATGATGACGCTCGTAAGAGTATGAGTCACTCGATTGATGCCTTGAAGCATGAATTCAAAAAGGTTCGCACCGGTCGCGCCTCCGTCGCACTGTTTGAGGGTATCAAGATCAGCTATTATGGAACGCTCACTCCCTTAAACCAGGTTGCATCCTTGTCTGTCCCGGAGAGCAGGCTCATCGTCATTCAACCTTGGGATCAGACGGTCATTGGAGAGATTGAGAAGGAGATCCTCAAATCAGAGTTGGGGCTCACGCCAATGAACGACGGGAAGATTATTCGTGTTCCCATCCCGCCGCTCACCGAAGAGAGGCGAAAAGAACTTGTCAAGGTCGTTCGCAAGATTGCCGAAGAACACAAGGTGTCAATTCGCAACGTTCGCCGGGAAATCAACGAGTTTCTGAAAGGCCTCAAGAAGGACGGAGACATCTCAGAGGATGATTTATTCAGGGCCCAAGACGAAGTCCAGAAAATCACAGACGAGTACATCCAATCTGTTGACCAAACCTGTCAGGAAAAAGAGAAAGAGATCCTTGAGTTCTGACACCCCTTCTTTACGACCCGATACTCTCCCTCGACATATCGCCATTATCATGGATGGCAACGGCCGCTGGGCAAAGAAGCGTTCCCTGAACCGGATCAGAGGTCACAGGGAGGGTGCTGAGTCGGTACGAGACATAGTCCGCGCCTGCCGTGAGATTGGCATAGAGGTTTTGACTCTCTATGCATTTTCAACCGAAAACTGGCAGCGACCCAAGCAAGAAATTTCAGCCCTCATGAAACTGTTGAAAGACTTCCTTAGATCAGAGCGATCAGAAATGATGGAAAATGGTATTCGCCTGAATGCCATCGGCCAGGTTGGGAGATTTCCTGAGGATGTTCTTAAGGTGCTGCGGGAGGTCATGGATGCGACACAAGAGAACTCCGGAATGCTTCTAAACCTGGCGTTGAGCTATGGGGGGCGGGACGAGATAGTCACGGCAGCCGGAAGGATCGCGGCAGAGGTGAGGGCGGGGCACTTGGAGCCCAAGGAGATAACTGAGAAAGTATTTTCGAACTATCTATATACGCAGGGTATGCCGGATCCGGATCTTCTGATCAGGACCAGCGGGGAGATGAGGATCAGCAATTTTCTGCTCTGGCAGATTGCGTACGCGGAGATTTATGTAACCAAAACCCTCTGGCCCGATTTTAGACGAGAGGAGTTGTCCCGGATCCTGCATGATTACGAAAAGCGTGAGCGTCGGTTTGGGACGACTGGGGATCAGATAAAGAAGGGGATGGCCGGGTAACGATGGAATAATGGAATGCTGGAGCAATGGAATAATGGGTAGTAAAAGCACAAGAAGATGGTTTGTCTCCTCTACATCCATTACTCCATTACTCCATTACTCCAACACTCCAGAGTCCTTGTTGTGACCGGGAACAGGTTGAACTCCATGTCTTCGCACCAAAAGCGGTGGCTAACAGCCTTGGTGGCTGTACCTTTGTTGGTCTTGGTGATAGGGGCGGCTGGACGGACCTTCTTTGTTCTGTTGGTTGGCCTTGTGGCTGCAGTGGCCCTGCTGGAATACTACGCGTTAGTTCTCCCCGGCGACACATTGGTCACAAAAGTATCTGGTCTGGTCCTTGGCTTGACCCTGTTGTTTTCCGTTTCCGCCGACGTCCAGGTTGTCCCCGCCGTTTTGGTCTTAGTCTTTTTTGGCTCTGCGTTGATCTGCCTGACGCTGTTTCACCCACAGGCACCTGTGACGGAGGTGCTTTACAGGCAGGTCACAGGCCTTGTTTACATCCCCCTACTGCTGAGCCACCTCATACTGATCCGGGATTGGGATCATGGGGTGACTTGGGTCTTCTTTCTTCTGGCGGTCATATTTGCAGGGGATACGGCTGCGTATTACACTGGAAAGGCCTTTGGTCGTCACAAGCTCTCACCGAATATCAGTCCTGGTAAGACCGTGGAAGGGGCAGTCGGTGGTTTGGTGGGCAATCTTCTGGTCGGTGTGCCATTTAAGATTTGCTGTTTCGCTGAATTTGACTGGGGTCCCTGGCTTGCCTTGATTCTGATTATGGGGGTCTTGGGGCAGGCAGGAGATTTGACTGAATCGATGTTGAAACGCTCAGTGCAGATCAAGGATTCCGGAAAGATCTTTCCTGGGCACGGCGGGCTTTTGGACCGGATCGACGCCTTGATCTTTGCAGCACCAGCGCTTTACTATTTCAAGACATACCTCTTTTGATTGACGATTGGCGATTGATGATTGAAAGACATTGCGTCTATTTTGTCAGTTCGAGCGGAGCGCCCGCCCTGGCGCTTCAGCGTGTTGTAAGGTATTAAGCTATTAATCCAGGTATGGGCCAGGGATAAATCTTCTACGCATACCTTTATAGAAAAGCAAGATCTCTCCCTGCGGTCGAAACGACAGAAAAACGGACAACGGATAACGGTGAACGAATAACGGTTCAAGATTTCTCCCTGTGGTTGAAATGGCGGAGAAAACAATGTGTTTCGCTATATAGCGTTTTCTATAACAAGTGCTGTTTTGCCCAGATCAACAATCATAAATCGACAATAATCAATCAACAATCCAATGAAACGTCTCTCTATACTCGGATCTACGGGTTCAATCGGCAGGAATGTCTTGCGAGTTGTAGATCAGTTCCCCCAGCGGTTCTCGGTTGCAGCCTTGAGTGCCGGTCGAAATGTGGAACTCCTGGCTGAACAGGTCGAGCGTTTCACGCCCGAGATGGTTGCAGTGCTGGATGAGGGTGTGGCACAAAGGCTCAAGGAGTTGGTTGGAGGGAAAAGGCGTTTGGAAATCCTGCACGGATTGGATGGGTATAGAACGGCAGCGGCACTTCATTCGAGTGATCTTGTTGTTTCGGCCATGGTAGGCTCTGCCGGTCTCCTTCCTACCATGGCTGCCCTTGAAGCTGGCAAGTCTGTTGCCCTTGCAAATAAGGAAAGCCTTGTCATGGCTGGGGAACTCGTTATGAGTACGGCTCGAGACAAAGGGGCCTCGATTATCCCCGTTGACAGTGAGCACAGTGCCATTTTTCAGTGCTTGGCTGGACACCGCAGGGAAGACCTAAAGGAGATTGTTCTAACTGCATCTGGGGGGCCATTCTTGGACAAGTCCGTAGAGGATCTGGATACAATCACTGCCGAGATGGCGCTTCGTCATCCCACATGGCAGATGGGCCCCAAGATTACGATAGACTCGGCTACACTGATGAACAAAGGTCTTGAGGTTATTGAAGCGAAATGGCTCTTTGATGTGCCCTTGGAGCTTATTCGGGTGACGATCCACCCTGAGAGCATTGTCCACTCGATGGTTGTCTATCAGGATAGTTCTGTGATAGCTCAACTTGGCTTGCCTGACATGAGGGTACCGATTGCTTATGCTCTTTCATATCCCGAACGACTTCCTCTCGGCCTGCCGGGGGCCGATTTCGTTGACATAGGGTCTTTGACCTTTCGTGAACCGGATCTGGAGATGTTCCCTTGTCTTGCTTTGGCCTTTGAGGCCTGCAAGATTGGAATGACTATGCCAGCCGTGTTGAGTGCTGCTAATGAAGTAGCCGTTGACGCTTTCCTAAACGGCCGCGCCGGGTTCAGACGCATAGGGGATGTAGTTCAACAAACAATGCATGAACACAAGCCGGTTTCCAACCCCGGACTTGAAGATGTCTTGGAGGCCGCCAACTGGGCGCGCCGTACTGCTGAGGAGATCGTATGAGTCTCGATATCGTTTGGTTTGTTGTCTCATTTGTCGTTGTACTGGGTTTCCTGATCTTCGTACATGAGTTGGGTCATTTCATCCTGGCAAAACTGATGGGTGTCGGAGTGAAAAAGTTTTCTCTGGGATTTGGCCCTAAGATTGTGAGCAAGAAGGTGGGGATGACCGAATACATGATTTCATGGATCCCCTTGGGCGGATACGTCAAGATGGTGGGAGAAGAGCCGGATGCGGAGCTTGACGCCTCCCTCATCCCATTGTCCTATTCACACAAGGGGGTTGGCAAGCGTGCTCTGATTATTCTTGCAGGCCCATTATTCAATGTGCTCTTTGCAGTCGTCATCTTCTTCTCGTTGTTTCAGTTTGCCGGCCTGCCAATCATGGAGCCGGAAGTCGGAGAACTCCAAGAGGGAATGGCTGCTCAGGCGAGCGGAATGCGTCCGGGGGATCGCGTGGTGTCCATTAACGGTAAACCGGTCCGCGCGTGGAGCGACATGGCGGCATTGATCACAGAAAGTGAAGGGAGGTCCCTCGGTTTTGAGATATTGCGAGATGACCGTACTTTCTTGGTGGAGATAACTCCGCAGTTGGTTCCTAGCCAGAACATATGGGGTGAAGAAGTAGAAAAGTTTGCCATAGGAATAACTGCCTCCGGCACCTCTTCCATTTTGCGACTCAACGTGTTTCAGTCTGCAACGGAATCGCTTACCCACACATGGCAGATTGCCGCGCTCACGACAGTTGCGATAGGGAAGATCATTACCGGTTCAATCTCGGCGAAGGCCTTAGGGGGCCCGATCCTGATTGCCCAGTTGACAGGGGAACAGGCCAAGGCTGGCCTCATCAGTCTCCTGTTTTTTGTGGCCGTGTTGAGTATTAACCTCGGCATCATCAACCTGTTACCGATTCCGATCCTGGACGGGGGACACCTTCTCTTTTGTTTCATCGAGGCCGTAAGCCGCAGGCCTGTTAACCTGAAGGTGCGTGAAGTGGCTCAGCAAGTTGGCTTCTTCGTTTTGGTCCTGCTTATGCTTTTTGTGTTTTATAACGATATAGCTCGTGTTCTCTTTGACTAGCGCGTTGAGAATCGTTGAACGATCATAGGATAGCTCATGAATCTTGATCTGATAAGGGGGATTGACAAATGGGTAGGCATTCCGGCTTGCTTCTTTGTTTCCCTTGTCTACAGGATTGTCGGATGGGTCCGGCATTGGCGGAAGATTGAAGCATCGCCGGCTGCGACACCCAAGAAAGTACTCTTCATAGAGCTTTCAGAGATGGGAAGCACCGTCCTGGCTTACCCGGCTATGAAGTATGTGCTCAAACGGTATCCGTCTGCAGAGATTTACTTCTTGATCTTTGAGCAGAACCGATTTTCAGTCGACATGCTCGGCATCATTCCAAAAGAGCGAGTGCTCACCATAAGTCTGCGGTCTCCGCTGCATTTCCTGGCTAGTACGATAAAGACTCTCATCCTGATGCGCAAGGCACAGATAGATGTAGTTTTTGACTTGGAGCTTTTTTCTCGCTTTTCGTCTTTGTTGAGTGGGCTCGCTGGTGCCCATACGAGAGTCGGATACGTGAAATATCATGAGGAAGGGCTCTACCGCGGAAGCTTCATGACTCACCGTATCTTCTACAATCCCCATCAACACATGTCCAAGAACTTCATGGCTCTCGTGAAATCGATTGAGCACGATGGCGAATATCCACTTCTCAAGGCTGTCATTCAAAAACAGGAAATGGAGGAACCCCGATATCAGTCGATGAAATCGGACTTGCAGAGTCTCAAAGGACGGTTGGCTATCATTAACCCCGTGGTCAACGAGAGCGAGTATCTGGTGCTGTTTAGCCCCAATGCCGGAGATTTGCTGCCGATCCGAGCCTGGCCTTTGGAGAATTACGTGGCTCTTGCTCAGAGGATCATCGAGCGATTCAACGCGGTGGTCATTGTGATCGGCCTGGAGGGAGCATCCCGAGACGCGACAGAGATACTCAGCCGAATCGGCTCGGAGCGGTGTATCGATTTTACGAATCAGACTTCGTTCAAGGACTTGCTCAACTTACTCAACCTGGCTGATGTGCTGATCACGGCGGATGGGGGGCCGGCCCACTTTGCAGCACTTACGCCTATCAAAAGCGTAGTCATATTTGGACCGGAGACTCCTCTGCTTTACGCACCGCTTGGTGGGAACACAACTTGCCTATTCGCCGGGCTGGCCTGCAGCCCCTGTCTTTCAGCGTACAACCATCGGAAAACCAGTTGCACAGAATCGAAGTGCATGGAAGCAATCACAGTTGATGAGGTTTTTGATGCTGTATCAGATGCTCTGTCTAAGTAATACATTTCATTCCAACAGGTTACAAATCCGGTTTTAGATTTGTGACCCTTTTGTGACTGCTCGAATCACTCGCCGTTGTCAATCCACTTAACAAATTGATTGAGTTTTGTTTGTGCTCCTGGCTCAAATGGCTATACCGCATGGTCATGTCCATTGTCTTGTGTCCAAGGAGTTCCTGAACGCTCTTTAGGCTTGCACCATTCATAATCAAGTGGCTTGCAAACGTGTGTCGCAGGTCATGAAATCTGAAATCCTCAATGCCTGCACGTCTCACGGCTGATTTAAATGCCGTTCTCACTTGCACCAGTCGCTTAGGCTCTTTATCACAGTCCGACCGCTTGCCATGAAGGACTTTGTCAGAACCTGCCACGTATGTGAAGACAAACTCAGATTTGAATTGCTGCTCACGCCGGATCTCTTTAAACATTTGTATCAAGTCGTCATTGATAGGAATTTCTCGTGACTCGTTGGTTTTGGTCTCCTGCAAGTAAATAAAGCCGTTACGAATCTGAGACCACTTCAAGCTCAGGATCTCACCCCGTCTCATGCCACTAAGCAAGGCACACTGGACAACCCTTTTCAAGTGTGTAGGACACTCCGCAAGCAACCTATCAATCTCCTCTTTACTCAGGAACCTCAGCCGTTTGTTATTTTCTTTGAGAAAAAAGGTCTTACCACGGTCAAAAGGGGATACCCCTATCAGTTCCCACTCAACAGCTTTGTCAAACAAGTGATGGAGCGCACTCATTTCCCTGTTAACTGAAGCGTCTGAGGGAAGCCTGCCACGGACTGTGATACTCTGCCTCAATTTATTCCGGTAGGTTTCAAGGTCAACATATCGGATCTTGTCAAGTTTGGTCTCATCCCCAAAAACCTCCAGGAATTTTTCAACATAACGTTTCTTGCCACCTTTCCAAATTGACTGGTGGGAAAAGTTTGCTTCGTAAAGGTCCGTCAACTCTTTGAGAGTTGTCTGTGATTCTTTTTTCAGATCCAGAATAGACCGATTTTCAGCCTTCAGTGCTGTATATTTGCCCTCCTCTCCTCTTGCATCCTTGAGCTTTTTGAAATTCTTCCGAATCCTTTTGCCATTGTAAAGGACGTCTACCTGATACGTGGTTCTACGCTTTCCATTTTCCCGTTCGACTCCTTCTATCTTCCTTATGGCCATTCACTCACCCCCTCTCTGGTTCATTTTTGTGTTGATCCAAAGAATAATGCAACTATCTGAGGCCAACAGCTAAAAGACAAATGTCATGGAGAGTCACGTTTCTTATGGTTTTGAGGCATTTTTGGCATGGTTTGTGGCATGGCATTTATCGTGCCACTTTTGAGGCGAAAAACTATTGGCATGAAACTCGAGAGTTCAAGCCTGGCTTCACTTTGAGGTTGTAGCAATTCGCAAAGCCTTAAAAAACATGACATATATTCAGATTCACCCTCAAACGCAAACCGCAAGGTCCAAATGATATTTGACAACCCCTCCCTCTTAATTTAAATTGGCTCCATTTCAAGATACTTGGAAGCGAGATTAAGATTTAGAAGGTTCGGATACCTAAACCTTTCCCAG
>JAQBAU010000170.1:0-4242 GCA_032126655.1 Desulfobacterales bacterium | reverse complement strand
GTAAACTATCTGTTAATATAGGTAATAATAGAATTCTTCTTGGCATTTGTACACTCTTGGTTTATGTTCATCATCAGTGAACAGTTGGTAATAATGAACAGTCTACAAGGGAACTGAACCGATGCGCACAAAGCCCACGGAGATAAGGCTCCTACAGAAGGCTCTGGAAGTATTTGAAAGAACCACCAAAATAACTGCTGAGCTCAGGGGCCTTGAAGTCGGCCTTGATACCGCCCGCCGTGCCGACGCAGTGATACGCATCATGTGGCAAGATCTGGAGTGGCATTTCGCTGTAGAAGTCAAAACCACCCTCACCCCTGCGACTCTCGGCGCAGCCGTACACCAACTGAAAAAATTTCCTGAAAAACCGATTCTTGTTACAAAGTATGTAACACCGCAAGTCGCAGAACGGCTAAGGGAGATGGACATTCCATTCATCGATACGGCGGGTAACGCCCATGTCAACGAACCTCCTCTGTACATCTTCATCAAAGGAAACAAACCTGCCCTTCCGGTTCGAACGGAACGACCGGCACGGGCATTTCAACCCACAGGGCTACAGGTTCTTTTTGCTTTGTTATGCAACCCAGATCTTGAAGATGCCCCATTTCGCGAAATCAACAGAATAGCAAAAGTAGCATTGGGAACTGTTGGTTGGGTCATGCGAGACTTAAGAGAAATGGGTTACCTGATCAACATGGGCAAACGCGGTCGCCGTCTCATTCGAAAAGACGACCTGTTGACGCGCTGGGCCGCCGCCTACCCCGAACAATTGAGACGAAAACTGGTAGTGGGACATTACGAAACCACGGATGTTGACTGGTGGAAACACGCAACCCTGGATAACCTTCAGGCCTTTTGGGGAGGAGAAGTCGCGGCGGCTTTGCTGACAAAATACTTGAAGCCGCAGACTGTAACAATCTACACAAAACAGCCGGTTGGCAAACTGCTGCTGAAGCACAAGATTAAGAAGAACCATGAAGGCAACATAGAGATTCTTAATGTGTTTTGGGACTTTGAATTCAGGTGGCCTCACCGCGAGTTGGTTCACCCAGTACTCATTTACGCCGACCTGCTAGCTACTGGTGATCCGAGAAATATCGAAACGGCAAAGATTATCTATGAACGCGAGCTTACTCGACTTATCAGGGAAGATTGATCGGGGCACGGTAGAGCTCTTTGAGACTGTGGTTCGTGTCGCTCAATCCATTGATGTCCGATTCTTTGTGGTCAGCGCAGCTGCCCGCGACATAATTCTTTTACATGGATATGATGTAAGTACTATCCGAGCTACCACGGATATTGACCTTGGAGTACAGGTGCCGGATTGGAAAACATATGAACAACTGAAAGAAGGACTCGTTGCGACAGGGGAATTTACACCTGACAGAGAACCGCAACAACTTACATTCAAACAAGCACTGCGTATCGATGTGATTCCGTTTGGCGCAATTACAGGTCCCGACAATGTTCTGACCTGGCCGCCGGACTACGAGACAAAAATGAACATGCTTGGATTCGAGGAGTTATATCACCACGCAGTTTTAGTGAGGCTCAGGTCAGACCCGGCTCTCGACGTACCATTTGCATCCCTTGCTGGACTTGCAGCAATGAAGATCATTGCCTGGGACGACAATCTTTCCAGGGGAAAAAGGGATGCACCGGATTTGTTCTTGATCATGAGTAACTATTTGGACGCTGGAAACCAAGACCGTCTATACAACGAAGAAAAAGACCTGGTGGATGTCGCAGATTTTGACTACGTGCGGGCTGGAACAAGACTGTTAGGCCGAGATATTGCAGCGACTCTGAACACAAGGAGTGTAAGGGCCGTTCTCGAAATACTGACTCGGGAGACGGCGGGAGATGGTCGTTACAGGCTCGTTACAGACATGATGGACATCCACGGAACTTCAGACAATGATTTTGACCACAGAATAGATCTCCTCAAGGAGCTGACATCAGGAATCCTTGATAGAACCGGGACGGTGAGGGACGGCAATTTGAGCTAAATCCTCCTCCCCGGCCTTTGCGAAGCCATCCTCCAACACTACGCATGAAGATACCCACCACCCACTCCCCTTCGGCGTTGCTCAGGATCGTTCGAGACACCGAGGACCCCCTACCCCCTGTTGGCTCAAATCAGTCCAGGTTGGCCGGGTTGACATATCCGTTGTTAGCCACAAATATGACTAGCACAAAGATAATGCTACAGAACGTCCCATTCTGGTCAAACCAAAAATGTTATGATATCTAAGTGTTGTGGTTCAGGAGATGGTTTTGAATAGTAAAGTTCATATTCGGTAAAAAAGGAGAGGATAGTATGGATTATCTTCAAATGACCGCCCCCTGCGGGCTGGATTGCTTCAATTGTACCTTCTTTTTGGCCAATGAGGACCCTGAGGAAATGAGCAATGTTGAACAATGGTCAAAGGAACTCAACATTCCTGTAGAAATAATGCTTTGTCGTGGATGTCGGAACCACAATGGGCAAATGCCGCTTCAAAAGCATCTGTTCGGCGAAGCGCATCGCTGTGCTGCTTATGAATGTTCGCAAAGCAAAGGGTTAAACTTTTGCGGGGATTGCGACGAGTTTCCCTGCGATAACCTCCACCCCTATGCTGACAAGGCCGGCACACTGCCACATAACCTCAAGGTCTACAATCTGTGTTTGATCAACAAAATGGGTTTGGAAGAATGGGCTGCGTCCAAGGCGTCTGAGGTTCGGAAAGTCTACTTCACCAAACCGTGGACTCTGGCGTAATCAACTATGCCATTCTTGATACTGCGGACATTACAGATAATGGGAAGGAAGCTTTAAAGTATACCTACCCGATATGTTAGTATAGAACTTCTAACTAACAACTCATAACACGCAGCATTTTTCTAACAAGCAAAGGGGGGGGCCATGACAAAGAGAATCGCTTTCTTTGTACTAATGTTGTGGATTGTGACTTTAGCGTTGCCGGTAGGCGCTGGTGATCCGGCCGATGACCTCGATTGGGCTATTATGAAAGGCCAGCTCGAGGAGGTCAAAAAGATACTTGGGGAACATCCGGAACTGGCTGATGCGCCGTTTGCGCATCGACCAAACTGGCGTCCAATTCAATGGGCTGCGGTTTCTTCTAAGAATGTCGATATTGTCAAATATCTTTTGTCCCTGGGGGTCAACGTAGACGGACGGAACAAGGATGGCGAGACTGCTCTCGCGATACTCGCTACGGATTTGGATGCAAGTACCGACGTGGCCCGGGTACTCATTCGTCATGGGGCTGACGTAAACGCCCGGGACAACGATGGGTTAACCCCATTGAGAAACGCAACAACTATCGGGAAGGCAGAGATAGTGAACCTTCTCCGTGAACACGGCGCCAAAGAGTAGTTAGATCACAATATGCAAGGTACGGCAACAGATCCGCACGTTTCAGTTCACGCAAAAGTAACGGTTTTCCATCCGTCCCCTGTCCTCAAAAGCGGAGGGACGTATGTTTAGTGTTATAAGCAAAGTTGTCATAGCAGTTGGCATATGAACGCGAAGAAGAACTATAGAACTCTAACCACTCGCTCCAGCGGACACGGCAAAGCTGCGCCGCTGAGTTCGTCCGCAGCGAAGAAAATGATGATGTGATGGTCCAATTCAACAGATGGGAAACAACATCCTAAGTGAAAGAGGTGCAATCGTGGAATGTAAATTTTCCACTCAAGACAAGAGGCAGATTGAGGAGGGCATCCGAGCTAAATATACAAAGGTTGCTACCAGTCCAGAGGGCTTGTTCAAATATCCTACCGGGCGGGCGGGCCTTGAGGCATTGAAGTACGATTCGGAAATTATTCAAAACCTCCCAGAGGGTGTCGCATCCTCGTACTGCGGAGTGGGAAACCCCTTGAACTTAGGGCCGATTCACGAGGGTGAGAGGGTCTTGGATGTTGGCTGTGGTGCTGGCGTAGATACCATCGTGGTTGCTATGTTAGTGGGCCAGACAGGAACAGCAACAGGTACCGACATTATACCCGAGATGCTGGCACGAGCGAAGAATAACCTCCAGGTAACCGGTCTCAAGAATGTGACCTTTGTGGAGGCCTCCGCAGAGAAACTGCCCTTTCCAGACGGTGAGTTTGACGTTGCAATCTCCAACGGTGTGCTCAACCTCGTTGTTGATAAAGCTGAGGCCCTGAAACAGATATTTAGGGTCTTGAAGCCCAGTGGGCGTTTAATGATGGCGGATCAGATTCTGGTTGGGG
>JAQBAU010000169.1:0-3078 GCA_032126655.1 Desulfobacterales bacterium | reverse complement strand
AATCGTTTCCCCTGCCCCGGGCCTACTTCGCCGAAGTGGCTACGAAGGCTGAATGGGAGGGGAGTAAGGGGAGGGGGATGAATAGGCAAAATCATCACCCCCACCTTTATCCTCCCCCATCAAAGGGAGAGGATAAGATTTCTCCCTGCGGTCGAAATGACAGAAGAGTAAAAGGCGGGCATTAAGCCCGTCCCCACGATTATTTCTCCTATTAGAAACAACAGAAAGACGGTGAACGGCCCTAGGAACAGAACTAGGGGACGTCCATGACATTTCAACATTCTAGTACCGGAAAGCCTTTTCCAATGGAGAAAGTTAATATTTCATGGACGTCCCCTACTACGATCCTTCATCTTGGTCGAAACGACAGAAGAACGGACAACGCCTCTATGATTGACGATTTATGATTGTTGATTGGAGATTGAAAGAAACAACGGAGACTGGGATCGTGATCCCACAAGACATGCTTTTAACGGTCAACGGGGAACGGACAACGGTGAACGGAAGGGGTCAGCCCTCTTTAACTTTAGGCACTCTCGTTGGGAAACAGCGCCCCCACGATTGTTCCTAAAGATCCTGGACGTTCTCAGATCTTGTAGATAATCCGCGTTTCCGTGATGATAATGTCGGTGTATCGGTCGTGGGGTTCCATGGGGATCTGGGGGACTATTTGACACTCAAAGGAAAGGGCGACTTTTCTTGTGGTGATATCCAGCTCGGGAATGAACCGGTCGTAGAAGCCTGTGCCGTAGCCGATGCGACCCCCACGTTCATCGAAGGCAATACCCGGGATGATCACCAGATTGATATGCTCCACAGGAATCTGCTTGCAGCGTTGAGGGTTTGGCTCGGGAATTCCCCGATACCCTGGTTGCATGTCCTGTTTTATATCGTAAATCTTAAGCGGGACAATTTCCCCTTTTTCTTGATCAATCAGGGGCAGGGCAACAATTTTCTCGAGCTGAAAGGCCCTTCGGATCATGGGCCCGGTGTCCACCTCGCTCTTGTGGCTTTTGTAAAAGAGAACAGTCTTGGCCTCCAGGAAATTGGCGAACTCGGATAGTCTGCTCAGGATAGCCTTGCTCTTTTCAGTGCGTTCCTTTTTGGAGAGGCCGTCCCGCCGAGCGAGAGTACTTTTTCTAATTTCAGCTTTCTTTGTTTTTAGATCTTCCATTTGGCATCTCCGACCGCCTCAAATCTTGAACAGCGGAGGGGGCTCTTGTAACAGAATTTTCTAATAAAGTCAAGTAATAATAATCATTGACTGGGTCATGGGTTAGTGATAATTTGCGTTCCGTGCTGGAGACAAAATTCATCAGACAGAACGTGGAATTGGTAGAGGCGTCCCTGCGTAAGCGCGGGCAGGCGTATGACCTTCGGGATTTCCTGGGCTGCGATGCCAAGCGCCGAGCGATCCTGCTCGAGGCGGAAGAGCTTAAACACGAGCGAAATATCGTCTCCGAGCGTATCGCTCAGATGAACAAAGGCCAGAAAGACGCCTCGGAGCTCATTGCCGAGATGCGGGAGGTCTCCCAGAGAATCAAGGCTTTAGACGAGGAGCTCTCCGAGCACGAGCAAACCTTGCACTCCATACTCATGGAGCTTCCCAACCTCCCGCACGACTCCGTGCCGACGGGCAAAGACAGCGAAGACAATGTCGTCATTAAGACTGTTGGCGAGCGGCGTTCCTTCAATTTTCAACCCTTGCCCCACTGGGAAATTGGAGAAAGGCTTGGGATTCTTGATTTTGAGCGGGCAGCAAAGATCGCGGGGGCGCGTTTTGCTCTGTATATGGGCCTGGGAGCGAGGCTTGAGCGTGCCCTGATCAATTTCATGTTAGATGTGCAGACCAAGGAAAACGGCTACCTTGAAGTCCTCCCGCCATTCATGACCAATCGTACCAGCATGACCGCCACAGGGCAGCTCCCCAAGTTTGAGGACGACCTCTTCAAGGTGGAAGGTTGGGACTATTACCTAGTGCCCACTGCCGAGGTGCCGGTCACCAACATTCACCAGAACGAAATCCTGGATGAGCGGGACCTGCCTCTGCTCTACACGGCCTACACGCCTTGCTTCCGGTCTGAAGCCGGCTCGTACGGCAAGGACACGCGGGGGCTGATCAGACAGCATCAGTTCAACAAGGTTGAGCTGGTCAGATTCACAACCCCGGAAAATTCTTATGAAGAGCTTGAAACGCTCTTGGCTCATGCTGAGATGATCCTTCAACGCCTGGAACTCCCTTATCAAGTCGTGGTGTTGTGCACCGGAGATATGGGGTTTGCCGCCGCCAAGACCTATGACATTGAGGTGTGGACGGCTAGCCAGCAAAAATACCGGGAGATCTCCTCGTGCACGAACTTCGAGGATTTTCAGGCACGGCGGGGCAGTATTCGCTTCAGGAGACAAGGGAAGAAGGGGACCGAGCTGGTCCACACCCTGAACGGGTCAGGCCTGGCAGTTGGACGCACGGTCGTGGCCATTCTGGAACATTTTCAGCAAGAAGACGGCTCGGTTGTTATTCCGGAGGCGTTGAGGCCGTATATGGATGGTATTGAGAGAATAACGAGTGCCTAAACCGAATCAGCTGGAACGAAAGGGGTTGTAGGCTTACATAAATTCGAAATTCGAATATCGAAATCCGTAATGTGTTCAAGGCGTGAGCCGCAAACAAATCCGAATTACCAAATGTTCAAAACAACTGACTTCAAGCATGGCTACCCATATCAGTTCTCCAGTCTGTTGAAGCTTGCTTTCCGTTTTTGTCATTAGGATTTTTGTCATTTGAATTTGTTTGCGGCTCACGCCTTGAAAACATCACGAATTTCGGATTTCGTGCTTCGGATTTCGTGGGTTTCCCACGAAGGGGGCTTGTTGCTGCCATGAAGATCGAAGATTTTCCAAGTCATATCCAACCTTATCTCATCCCCCAGGTATCGGGCAATGTCGTTTACCGTTGTCTCGATTGTGGGCAAGAATATGACATCAGCCGCCTCCTCTACACGTGTCCTGCGTGCCACAGTGTGCTTTTACTGGTAGACCTTGGCTTCGACCGCCTGAAGGAGATCGGCCCTGAAACCT
>JAQBAU010000168.1:0-3176 GCA_032126655.1 Desulfobacterales bacterium | reverse complement strand
GTCCGGCTTCGCCGATTGACGGACAGGCCTTGCAATGGCAGGCGGGCGAAGCCTATTTAACCGGGGTCACGAAATCTAATCAAGTCTCTCCGTGGTCTCTGTGAGCTCGAGCGTCAGCGGGCGAGAGGCCATCTTTCCTGGCTTAGCCACCGGCGATGGGTATGATGAGGGTGATTTCGTCGTCGCTGTTCAACGACCAGGTGTCCCATGCTTCGGTGCGGATTAGCTTGCTATTGACGAAGATGGAAAGGAGAGTGGAATCGTCATTTATGACCTTGAACCCTGGATACTCGTTTAAGAGGCCGTCCATGGCTTGTTTAAGACTCTGACCGTTGACGCTCACTTCGCGTTGGTCGTTAGTGTATTTGCGAAGTGGAGACGGTATGATGATTATAGGCATTTTGTTCTTACTCCAGGCAGAGCTTATTAATTAGCCGCAGACTCACGCAGACAAAAACAAGTCTCTCACAGAGCTCTCAGAGAACACAGAGTTTTCCACGAGTTTTTCTCCCGTCCTCCACTTTACGCCTAACGATAGTATCCACTATCTGTTAGGCGTAAAGCGAAACACGCATGCCTGCGGCAGGCTCGGGCCAAGCCCTTCAGGAATTCATTCTTCTATTTCAAAAGAGCTGATTTGCCTGACCTAAATGTAATCAGTGCCTCAAAGTTTCAAGTGGCAATATCTGAAAGGTTCCCGCGGAGCGGGATAGCTGGTTGATCAGATTTCGCCTCTCACGAAATCTGATCAAATCTCTGTGTCCTCTGTGAGCTCTGTGAGAGACATCTTCTATTCGACTCGCGATGTACAAGATCTATTTGAATTCTTCGTTGGATAGGACTTCTTTCAGTGCTTGCGGTATATGTTTGATGATGTCTTTGATCTGCGTGGCGGGCGTGGGATGGGACAGTACTCCTGCCCTGCGATTCACCCTGGCTGCTATGCGGCACGCCTCCACATGGGACTTGCCGGCGTAGATCAAGCCGCTAACCAGACCGGTGATCGTATCGCCCGTTCCCCCCACAGGCTCTAGAGCTTCTACGTTGGGCTCCGATATTTCTTCAACTATCTTGCCATCGTGACAGATGTAGTCCACCGCCCCTTTCACGAACATGGTGTGGGCGGCATTACCCGCTGCATAGGCTCTTTTGATCAACTGTGGCACATCTTCTTCCAGATGGAATATGAATCCCCTCGTATACATGGGATGGTCTGCCTTCTCATCTGCTAAAAAGGCGGTTTCTCCCAAATCCGGGGTAAAGACGTCAAAGTCGGTGGCATAGCCGCCAGCCTTGGCCACATACATGGATCCAGCATCAGCAATCAAGACGGGCTTCTTGTCGATCGAACGAATCTTCTCCACAAGCTTCTGATTACTCTTGATATCGGGCATGATGTAATGGAGACTCAGGACATCTACCTTCATCTGGGAGATGTTTTCTATGAGGTACTCATAGATTTTCATGCTCCCGCCCTTTGTGCCTATATCTCCGGCTACCAGCGCCACAGGATTGTCCAATCCCAATTCCTGGCAGACAGTACAGGCAACCATCATCATGGCCGGAGTGCCCCGGTCTACTTCGAGGACCTGACCATCCACTGCAACACCACGATCAGTAAGGGTGATTTTGCCAACCATAAGCGGCAGGTCTCTTATGGGTACGGCTCCGGCCAGAAGCAGCATTACTCGTCCCCCACAAGTCTCACCATCTCATCGTACGCCATGTTCAGCGAATACGCGCAGAGAGAAAAGCCGATCATGTTGGGCTCGGGGGCCTCTGAGAGCTTCTTTCCAATCATTTCCCAGGCCAGGTAGGGAACATCGGGACAGCCCCCGCCTGAAATGTTCACGATCTTCTTCGTATCTTTGTCTATGGTGATCTTCATATTAGCCGCTCTGACCATGAGGTATTGCCCATAATCAGTAGTCCGGTACAACCGCAATGCTTTTGTTCCATTTTCAGATACAGGCAACACATCAATGGGTGCTAATCCAATCTTCTTCAACATATTCGTGATGTTGGGGGCTTCAATAATAGGGAACTCAATACAAAGATCGCAGCCTGTTCTATATTGCGGAGGAGGGCTGACCACCCTGATATCATAGTCTTCCTCCTTGAGTATCTGCTCGGCATGCATGACAGTACTCGTGTCGGAGAATATCAGAAGTCCTTTAGTGATGGCCTCACTGTGGGGAGTAGCTTCCTCTTCTGTCTTCTTACGTTTCTTGAACCAGTTCATTGGTACCTTTCAGGTCAGTTGCGGGTTACGGGTTGCAAGTTGCGAGTTGGTCTTGGTCAGTAGTCATTGGTTATCTGTTATTTGTTATTGCTCAATCTTCAATTTTCAATCACAAGTGTCCGTTGTGTTAAGCAAAGTGCATGGCGCATTGCCAAAGGTAAAAAGGGCATGGTGTTTAAATATTCAATTTTCGATTGTAAATCTTCAATTGTCGTTGTTTGGCAACCAGCAGCCACAATTTGACGTATGAATCCCTTACGTTTCAAGAAGGAAGTTCCAGGGGCACTCTATGGGCGGATGCAGGAACGATGCTGGCGGGTTCAGTTTTCAGCATCATCTCATAAGCGTCCTGAATGTTTTCCTTCAGCTCCTCGAGGGTTTCTCCCTGGCTGAAGACGCCAGGTATTTCAACAAGCCTGCCCACATACCACCCTTCATCTTCCCAGTATTCCAAGGTAAATCGTTGCATCCGTATGCCTCCTTGAGAGACTCTTCTATTTGTCGTTCACCGTTGTCCGTTCACCGTGTGCGTCTCTATCGAAACTGAGCTCAAAGCTCAAAGGTGAAAGGTCAAAGGTGAAACAAATGTTTTGTACTTATCGTTTTCTAATTGCTTTTATTAAGCCCTTTGTCATTGACACAATTTCTTTGGCCGTTGATTCGAGTTCACTGTATCTGCTGTTGGAAATCCATTTCTTTCTGCGAAATATCTCGAGCAAAGTCATGGTTTCATAAAGGGAGCCTCGCGATATATACAAGTATTGAACGTACTACTTTTTGGAATAACGACCTTTCCCCTCAGTTCACCCTGTTAAATAAGATTTGAGCCTGTTTTTTAGAAACATCTTACCGTGATATGATTTCAAATACTTCTCACGTTTAATTGCATCACCTTCATCACGGCATGCCTCATAGTAGACAAGCTTAAAGGGCC
>JAQBAU010000167.1:0-7477 GCA_032126655.1 Desulfobacterales bacterium | reverse complement strand
CCTTCCCCCTGTTCAAGTGGCATTCCCAGGCAGTGTTTCCGCCCGTACCCAAGATCATACAGGTTCTCGCAACTTCTCCCCAATGTCAGGTAGAGGCCATTTCTGTCGAAGGCCGGCCCCATTTGATCGGACTCCAGTTTGACAACCATGCTGCCAATGTGGATGATATAAGAACCTGGCTTCAGAACGATCAGGAATGGTTATCCAAGTCAGCTTCAATTGACTCGGGAGACATGATCAGGACCGCCCGAGAGCTGGAGGTCCTTCTGGGGGAACAGTTTGATGTTCTGTTTGAGAATTTCATTAAGATGTTGTCGTGATAGTTTTACATTCCTCTCTCTCAACAGGCGCATTTCACACACAAATGTCGCTTATTGTTGAAAAATCCTACCAAAGTGTATTTAATCAACTCCAACTGGGGGCCCCTATCTTGATATCTTTTTGAAATAGTTATGAATTTCTAGTTGGCCCGCCTATTGCTTTATTCATGAATTCGCGCTAACGGGAAGTAGCAAGACGAACAGAAGAATCAAGGGGAACAAGAAAGTCTGGCCATGTCAGAGCCTTCAATCAGGATTATCGCCTTTTGCTGCCAGAATGCCATCAGTGGACAAGCGTCCCTGACAGGCAAGGGACGGTTGTCGTTCGAGCCGACCGTTAAGGTTGTTGAGATACCTTGCAGCAGCAAGGTGGATACCCTGCCCATCATCAAGGCCTTTGAGGCAGGTGCTGACGGGATTTTCGTTCTGGGATGCCCTGACAAAACATGCCATCTCCTGGATGGGAATTTGAGAGCCAAGAAGGTGGTCAACTACACCAGGGGGCTACTGGAAGAGACAGGGATCGAAAGCAGCCGCCTGGAGATGTTTCAACTCGGAACCCCTGAATGGGAACACTTCGAGCAGGTGGCTAAGGCCATGACAGAGCGCATCGAATCTCTGGGCAAAGCAGAGTAGAACCCATGCCAAAGAAATATCACATTCATACAGAGACAGTGGCGCCGCGATTCGTTCCCGTCGAAAAGGGCACGATCCTGGACTGGGAGGCGGGTTGCCTGCGATGTTTCAAGTGCGTGAAGCGCAAATGTATATATGGCGCATACAACAAGAGAACGTTTGACATCAGACAGCTGTCCGACACAATCGACAACATCTGCAGGAACTGCCTCATATGCGTACAATCCTGTCCCGGGCAAATCATCACAAAGACCATCAACCCGGAATACGAGGCAATGGGCGATTCCTACTGGACCCCGGATATCATTTCCAGGCAGTGGTACCAGGCCGAGACCGGGAGCATTCCCGTATCCGGTGCGGGTTATGACGGACCGTTTTCCGGTCCGGGATTTGATGACATGTGGACTGATATGTCCGAGATTGTCCGCCCAACCCGAGACGGAATCCACGGCCGCGAATACATCAGTACCCTGGTAAGCCTTGGGCGAAAGCTTTCATCATTTGCGTTTGACGACCATGGAGAGCCTGTTCTGGATGCCCCGGCGGAGATTGAGATCCCTATCCCCATGATATTCGGGACGCTTCCTTTCGGGAGTCTAAGCACAGATGTCTATCTTGCGATGGCGGGGGCTGCTGCCGAGTTGGAAACGCTGATTGAGATCCCTGCCGAGGCCTGGGACAAAGACTTAGAACAGTACGCCAGATACATTGTCCCGGTTCTTTCCGAAGAACAGATAGAGACGCATGCTGATCTTATTGAATCGGCGCGGGTCGTGGAAATCAAAGATTCCGGCAAGTCGGAGGGAGCTCTCAAAACGCTCAGGGAAAACAACCCTGACACAATGGTGATGATCAAGACCGCCCTGAACGAGAACTGCCCGCAGCGTGTTCAGGCCCTGGCAGAAGCAGGAGCCGACATCATTCATGTGTATGCCGACCGGAACGGAAACGTTAAGTGCGAAGACAAGACCTGGTTCGTCAAAGATATCGTTCGAAAGGTGCACAATCATTTGGTGGACCTGGGGATCAGAGACAGCGTGACGATTATCTCCAGCGGGGGAATCGCCATGGCCGAACACGTGGCCAAAGGGGTCATATGCGGTGCTGACGCCGTAGCCGTTGACATTCCCCTGCTGCTGGCCCTTGAGTGCCGCATATGCCTGCGATGCGAAAGAGGTCTTTCCTGTCCAGTGGAGATCGAAAACGTCCATCCCCAATGGGGCAAGGCCAGGATTATGAATCTTGTTGGGGCATGGAGAAATCAGATACTGGAGGTGCTCGGTGCCATGGGCCTTCGCGAGATCAGGCGCTTACGGGGAGAAGTTGGGCGAGCTATGTTTTTTGAGGATCTTGAAGCACAGACATTTGGAGAGCTCTTCGGGAAGCGCATTGCTGAACCTTCGGACGGGGTATCGGAGTAGTGGAGTAAGGGGATATGCAGCAGATGAATGAAAATTCCAGCGTTCAGGAGAATATCGAGCAGCCCAGTACTCCAGTACTCCAGTACTCCGATACTCTACCAGTTCCTGAGGTTGTGAGGACCCCCTGCCGGTTCAGAAATGCCATAGGGAAATACAGACTCCGCCGAAGCGACGCCTGCGTGGCTTGCGGAACATGTGCTGAAGTCTGTCCTTACGGTGTTCACAAGAAGAAGCTGAACAAGATGGCAAGGCCCAAGCATTACCTCTGCACAGGCTTTGAATGCAACAAGTGCGTTGAAGCGTGTCCGGAGCAGGCACTTTCCCTTGACGAGAATCCTGTGACAAAGGTGATTGGAGACCGGAGGTGGACGCCCGATCTTCTGATCAGCACATGGTACATGGCGGAGACGGGTCAGGTCCCTCCGGGGGGTGTTGAATACAAAATCGGAGACTCTGGCGGCGGGTTTGACAGGATTCGGTTCAACTTTAGCAAGGAACCTGGAGAAGACCTGGACATAGAGAGTGTTTCCACCAGGATCCCTCTCAACAGGCTGAACGACGGACGTGCTGATGTGGAGATAGGCATTCCGATCTATGGCGGTGGGATGTCCTATGGTTCTATCAGCCTCAACACCATGGTGGCAAGGGCCAGGGCCTGGCAGGCCTGGGACTCTTTTACCTGTACAGGGGAGGGTGGATACCCTCAGGAGCTATACCCGTATGATGATCATGTCATTACCCAGGTGGCAACGGGGCTTTTCGGCGTGCGGGAAGAGACAATACAGCGCGTAAAGATCATTGAATTCAAGTATGCACAGGGAGCAAAGCCGGGCCTTGGCGGGCATCTCCTGGGAGATAAGGTCACGCCTGAAGTGGCGGCAATGAGGGAGGCGGTCCCTGGGAGTTCGCTGTTCTCTCCGTTTCCTTTTCACAGTGTCTATTCTGTGGAGGACCACAAGAAACATATTGACTGGATCAAGGCAATAAACCCAAAGGCACTGGTGTCCGTAAAAGTGTCAACACCCACAGACGTGGATATGGTCGCTGTGGGGAGTTATTACGCCGGTGCCCACATCATCCATCTTGACGGCAGTTACGGAGGCACAGGCGCGGCGCCTGAAATCGCCAAGAAGAACATTGCCATGCCAATAGAATATGCGATTGTGAAAGTGCACAACTTCTTGAAGGAAGAGGGCATTCGCGATCGGATGACGGTTATTGCCAGCGGCGGCATCCGGACCGCCTATGATGTAGCAAAGGCGATCGCCCTGGGGGCAGACGGTGTGGTTATAGGCACGGCAGAGATGGTCGCACTTGGTTGCATACGCTGCAAGAACTGTGAAAGCGGACGCGGATGCACGCGGGGAATTGCTACAACAGATCCCGAGCTGAGCCAGCTGATGGATGTAGAGTGGGCCACGCAAAGGCTGATCAACCTCTTTGGCGCCTGGCGGCTCCAGTTTGTAGAGATACTCGACCGACTCGGAATGACAGACATCCGGGAACTGGTGGGCAGAACCGACTGCCTTCGCCATCTTGACTATGAAGGATCTTGAGTTGGTGTTTGCAGGAATGAAAACATCTTTTGCAGATAAGATATTGCAGGCCCGGGGGAGCCTATATACCGACCCTCCACCTCTTCAGTACAAAGACGCCGAGGAGGGGGGCTGCGGTGTCACCGGATTTGCCTGTTCGGTCCCCGTGGGAGGAAAGCACATACTTGAGCCGTCTCGTCTCATGCATAATCGTGGAAACGGAAAGGGCGGGGGGATCGCCGCTGCGGGCCTGGTTGCAGAAGACCTGGGTGTGTCACAAGAAGTGCTGGACGAATATTACCTTGTCCAGGTTGCCCTTCTGGACCCGAGCGTACGTGAGGCAATGGAAGAGCAATTCATTACCCCTCACATGGAGGTTGCTCTGGCCCATCGGATTCCCACGGTGAACGACTATACGGAAATTGAGGGACTCGAGATGAGGCCGCCGGACGTATGGCGGTATTTTGTCAGGGTGAAGCAGGATGATCTATCGGCGTTTGCGGAAAAAACCCGGATGGATGAAATAGAGCCGCGAAAAGTGGAAGATGAATTCATCTGGCAGAACACGATCCGGCTGAACCGCACCTGCTATGACACGCTGGGGGACAAGAAAGCTTTTGTGCTCTCACAGGGCCGCAACATGATGATTCTGAAGATCGTGGGGTATGCGGAACAGGTGGCGCAATACTACAAGTTGGAAGATGTCAAGGCCCATGTTTGGATAGCCCATCAACGTTATCCCACAAAAGGCCGTGTATGGCACCCGGCAGGAGCCCATCCCTTCATGGGCCTGGACGAAGCACTCGTGCACAACGGGGACTTCGCCAACTACTATTCTGTAGCAGAGTACCTGAAACAGAAAAACATCTATCCGCACTTTCACACAGACACGGAAGTCAGCATACTGGTATTTGACCTCTTGAATCGTGTTTACGGCTACCCCTTGGAGTACATCATCGAAGCCCTTGCCCCCACGACTGAGATGGATTTTGATCAGCTTACGGCAGACAAACAGAAGATATATCACCAGCTTCAATCCATGCACATCCACGGATCTCCTGATGGCCCGTGGTTCTTTATCATTGCCCGGAACGATTTCTACAATGACCGTGTTCAGCTAATGGGGATTACTGATACTGCAATGCTCCGCCCGCAGGTCTTTGCCTTTCACGATGGCGAGGTCCAGGTCGGTCTAATATGCTCTGAAAAGCAGGCTGTTGACGCTACCCTGGCAAGCCTTGCGGAAGAAGATAGTCGTATCTGCACCGTTGCAGACAAATACTGGAACGCCAGAGGCGGAAGTCATGCGGACGGAGGAGCCTTTGTTTTTACCATACGTGACGACCCCGAGAACGCCGGACAGAAACGTATGGATTGTACTGACAAGTTCGGCAGAGAAGTGAAGATACCTCCCCACCAGCAAGCTTGTGACATGAGCCTGAGCATAAGTACTCCGGACACCTCGGATATTCTTGCGAGGGCTATCTTCGACCATTTGGGCAGGGGTGATTCAAGAGGCATCTACGCCTTCCTGAAAGAGAACGTGTTTGGAATGGGTTTTGATGCCTTGCGCTGGTGCTGCAAGAAGTTATCGGAAGGGGCGCGCGAGAATGACAGCCAGAGACAAACGGCAATTGACGCCCTCACCCTTGTCAACAATCTTAGGGATCCGACAGGAGACTTGAAGAGAAGCTCTGTTGTGCGCATTGCGAGAAGGACGTTAAAGGAGGTTTTCGGGGCCATTCCTCCCATGGGTTCGGATGACGAAAGCACCTTTCGTTTGATTACGTGGGAGGCAAGAGAGAATCTTGTTGGTCCGGAAGGCAAGCAGGCATCGCTGGTGTTGAACGCTGCAGGCTTTCCTCCTGAAGGGGATGACTGCGATTCCAGGCTAATCTGCGATGCATATGCCCTGGGGTGGAAAAGGTTCATCTGCTATGGATATCGGGGGCAGCGATTTCTCGCGTGCGGCCTTGGTCCCAAGACCGAGGATGTAAGAATAGATGCCTACGGCAGCACGGGTGACTACCTGGCATCCGGGATCGACGGCATGACCGTGTGTGTACACGGAAACGCCCAGGATCAGCTTGGCCAGATACTGAAAGCCGGAAAACTGGTTGTATACGGTGATGTGGGTCAGACTTTCATGTACGGCGCAAAAGGAGGGGAAGTCTTCGTCATGGGGAATGCTGCAGGCCGTCCCCTCATCAATGCGGTAGGTCGCCCGAGAGTCGTGATCAACGGGACAGCCCTCGACTATCTGGCAGAATCCTTTATGGCAGGAGATGTCCACAGGGGAGGCGGATTTGTCATCTTAAACGGGATAGAGTTTGACAATGAAGGCAATGTGCGGCCGCAGGTGACTCCGTATCCAGGCTCGAACCTCTTTTCTCTGGCGTCCGGAGGGGCCATATATGTGCGTGATCCGCACAGGGTCCTGGTAGACGAACAATTGAACGGGGGCGCCTATGGCGAGCTGACCCCGGAGGACTGGCGGCTTATCTTGCCCTATCTTAAGGAGAACGAGCGCCTGTTTGACATATCCGTAGAGGACGATCTCCTCACGGTCAACGGGGAGAAGAAAGCTCCCGAAGAGGTATACCGGAAGATAACAGCGCTTAAGGTAAAGGCCCTTGCCAAGTCCATGGTGGTGGAATAGGTGGAGCACCTTGTAGGGAGAAGCACCATGAAAGCAGATAGCGATATAGAAAAAATCGATTTGGGCTTTGCCAGAGAGGTGGCATCTGCCAGCGGTGCGGATTTGTTTGCCTGTTATCAGTGTGAAAAGTGCACCAACGGGTGCCCGGTCACCTTTACCATGGACTACGGGCCCCATCAGATCATCAGGATGCTTCAGCTCGGGCTCGCCGAAGAGCTCGCCCATGCAAATACTCCATGGGTATGCGCTTCCTGTGAAACCTGTTTTACGCGGTGTCCTCAGCAAATAGAGATACCTGAGTTGATGGACCATCTGAAGCACCGGATACTGCGTCAGGGAGAAAGGCCGGTAGAAGGTGTTATCGCTGCATTCCATGAGGCGTTCCTTGACAACATCAGAAGGTTTGGCCGGATAAACGAGACAGTTCTTATGACGGCATTTCAGCTTAAGAGCGCAAAGGCAGGAAAAGGATTTAATGCAAAAGAGGCATTCAGGAACCTCAAGCTAGGTCTCGGCATGCTGAAACGAGGTCGCCTGGCCTTTGTTCCCAAGAAGACTGGGGGAAAAGAAGCAGTTAGAAAGCTTTTTGACAAGAACGAATAGAAGCCATTTCAAAACCTCAGATCGCGGCCGAGGGCAAGGCGAGGGCCGATGAAAACGCGCAGCATACACGGTAGTATGTGAGCATTTTGAAGAGGCCCTCAACACAGCCATCGGGTGTTAGATGGGGTTTTGAAATGGGTTATAGAGACTTCCGATTTCTCTTGGGAGAGTTAGTAGATTACTCAATTCGCGATTTAACGATGGGAAAAGAATGGACGTAACGTATTACCCGGGTTGCTCCCTGGAATCTTCTGCAAGGGACTATGACGAGTCAATAAAGGCGGTTTGCGCTGCTCTTGACAT
>JAQBAU010000166.1:0-24951 GCA_032126655.1 Desulfobacterales bacterium | reverse complement strand
GTAATCGACATTTGGTGTTTTTGTACTTGATTTGCTTGATGGCCTGTGCTACGGGAATGTGATACATTAATTGGAACTGAACTGCAATAGCGAGCGCCTGAGTAACCAACTGCGTAGCAGGTGGCTTTGTTGAGCGGCTGCAAGCCGCACAGCAAAGAGGCACGAAGTGCCGTTATTTAAGTTTGCATGCCCGTGCGAAGCAGGGGATGCAAGCAATCCAAAAATGGGATAATTCCTTACAGTCGGAGATTCCCTGTCCCGCCATAAGCGGGACTGCAGGGAGCTTCAATAATTCAATTATTAATAAAAAGGAGGATGGTGCAACATGAAGACACTGATTGGTGGGGCGGCTGCGGCGGTCCTCGGGATTATTGGTCTGGCAGTCTGGTGGAAACCCTTCCTACAGCTCTTGGCGGGTGCTATCCCGTTTGCTCTGCTGTCGGGGGGTGCATTGGCAATCTATCTGGGATTTGACGAATTGAAGGACACATGGAAGACAAAGGAAGATGATTTCGGGCCTTCTGTGAACGTTGATGAGTACAAGGATGAAGTTGACAAGCTGAAGAAAGAGGTTGAGAATCTGAAAGGAGATAAAGAGGAGAAGAAAGGCAAAAAATAGAAACGCGTCCTATCTCCATGCGGCTGGCAACGCACAGGTTGTCCAGGAGCCGTGCGGATAATATATAGAATATCTCCGTGGGAGATATCGCTAAGATTTTCAGACAAAGAATGGCTCTATGCCTGGGGGCATAGGGCCATTCTTTCCTCCTCCTCACGCTGAAGTTTGTTCAAGGACTCCGTTGTTTGGGAACCGCCTGCCCGATGGCTGCCTTCCGGGCGAGACGGTCAGCGCGTTCATTGTCATCAATACCAGCGTGGCCCGCAATCTTTAGGATTCTTAAATCTTTAAACCGCTTCATCATTCCTCTGACAGCGGCCACAAGCTTTTCATTGCGCTTTGGCTTCCATCCGAGGGATAACAAGCCGTAACAGTATTGGCTATCCGTATAAAGTCGGACCGGTATTTCGGTTGTTCGGATCGCCCTCAGCGCCGTCTCGATGGCAGTGAGTTCAGCGACATTGTTGGTGGCGATTCCAATACGTTTGGATATTTCTTTCTCGTGAGAACCAAAGCGCAACACAATGCCAATCCCTGAAGGTCCGGGATTGCCTGAGGACGCCCCGTCCGTGTAGGCTACGATACTCTTCGGAGGAGAGCGATCACCCAGAGCCTCTGGGTCCCGGAGCGAAGAGGGCGGATGATCAGATGTGTCCTTTGCGGCCTTCTTCTTCAAGCCTGCAGGATCGATAGGCTTCACTCCATCTTGCCGTACCCAGTATTCATGGTCCTGATCCAGTTGGTATTTGACCAATACCTTGTCGTTCTTAACAACAGGCTTTTGCTCGTCATCTACCCAGAGCCACACTTTGTGGCCCTTGAGCATCATCCGTTTCCAGTCACTTGGTTTTTTCATATCCGACCGAAAGTGCCTAAAGTTGAAAAAGGTTGGCCCGTTGGGCCGGTTTCCTTTTCTGTGACTTCGACATCACCATATTTGTCATTTGTCGTAGGGGGGGTTTATTCCCGCCCGCAAGTGCTTCTTTAGGTTGTATCTATTTTTCATGGTGGGCACGTCACTTCGGGTCGTAGAGCAAAAAGGGCCTGCGGATTTCTTCAAACTCTTTCAGCTCCTCAGCCCAACTCTGTTCCAAATCCTCCAGAGGATCCTGGTTTTCCAGTGCCTTTCGGATCAATGGGTCGCCTGTAATAATGTCAAACGGGAATCTCTCGAACTCATATTCATAAGGGGGTGACTTCCACTGAAACGACTCCGGATGCATAGAAAGCACTGCTTGGAGGAGCGTGAGGGTGGTTCTGTACGGCCTGTAGATCGTGGCATCGATAACGTGCAGCTGAAAGCCATGGCACAATTTACCCTCCCACTTATCTGACATGGGTTCAAAGGCGAGGGGGCGAGGGTGCACACCGTTTGGCAGTTCTTTGGAAAGTCGTGCTTCAAGGCGGGTAGTATCCAAAAAGGGAGCGCCAAAGATCTCAAACGGCTGCGTCGTTCCCCGGCCTTCAGACACATTGGTTCCCTCCCAAAGAACCTGCCCGGGATAGACCAATGCAGACGTGGGCATAGGCAGGTTAGGGGAGGGGGGTATCCAGGGCAACCCCGTGTCCCCAAAAAGCATTCTCCGATCCCATCCTGCCATTGGAGTCACAGAGAGCGGACTGTGGATGCCAAAATGGTCGTTGAACAAGAGGGCGAGCTCTCCGATGGTGAGACCATGACGCATGGGAATCGGATACATACCCACGAAAGAGGTGTAGTCGGGCCTCAGACAGTTCCCTTCTATACGGTTCCCTCCGACAGGATTGGGACGATCCAAAACAAGGACTTCTTTTTCATAAGTGCGGGCGGCCTGCAGACATAGGGCCATCGTGTATATGAAGGTGTAGACACGTGTCCCAACGTCCTGAAGGTCAATGATGAGGAGATCTATCGGTTCAAGCATAGCCTTGGTTGGAATTCTGGTTTCACCGTAAAGGCTGTACACGGGTATCTCAAGGATGGGGTCGATCAGGCCTTCCGAAGCAACCATATCGGCTTGTTTTTCCGCAAAGAATCCGTGTTGAGGGCTGAAGAGTACCTTGAGCTGATCTGGATAGTGATCGGCAATGAGGAGGCGGGTGGGGCGAAATCTCTGACTGCCGTCCGGGCATGCAACCGAAGCCGGGTTAGCCAAAAGCCCAAGACGCTTTCCCCGAAGGATCGACGGAGGATCGGCAAGGAGTCTCTCAATGCCGGTTTGGATTTGTTTCATAACATGTTGGGAACTCGATAAGCGATTGGAACATTCGGAACACCGTTTGAAGCGACGGAACTTCTACGCTTTTCCTGCCAAGGTTTTGGGTGCTCGGGTTCCTTCTATGGAGAGGCAACATATAGCAATCTTTGCAAGTTTGCAAGGATGACACAAAAAGAAGTGGAAATCCAGGCCCCTTCCGTGGTAAGTTGAGGTTCAACTTCGGTGCCTCATCAGGTCAAGTGCTGCTCTCAATCCCATGAAAAGAGATGGAGGTTTCCGTTCGCCAATGGGTGAGCTCATCTACATTATTGGTCCGGGAAGGCTACAAAACGAGTTGATGGCCTTTTTCTTGGAACAGGAGACTGGCGCAACATGCCAGACCAGCGTAGATCTTGGTGGTGTCCACCACACCGACAATGAGCAAAGGGATCGACCTATCCTATTCCTTTTGGATTGTCAGGGAAAGAGCTTGGAGAACCTCTTGGCCGATATTGAACTGTGTCGTCAAAAGGAGTTGCCTCGAATTTTCGTAGCACTGTTCAACGTAAACACAATCGTCGATATAGAACAAGAATCGGTGGCCCTGGGCGTAAAGGGGTTCTTCTATGAACAGGATCCATTGGACCGGTTCCCGAAGGGTGTTTCCGCCATTTTCAACGGAGAACTATGGGCCTCTCGGGAAGTCATGTCGAGATGCATTCTGCAACACAAACGGCAAAAGCCTTTCTCAAAAGGAGATGCAGCAGGTCTTACCTCTAGAGAAGTGGAGATACTTGCCATGGTAGCTGTTGGGGCTAAGAACGAGGAGATTGCTGAAAAGCTTTGCATCAGTCCCCACACGGTCAAGACTCACATCTACAACATTTTCAAGAAGATCGACGTTCCGAATCGTCTGCAGGCCGCCCTTTGGGCTGCCAACAATTTGTAGCATGTAATGAGAAAATATTAGTTATTCAAATCATCTAATACTATTTGCTTACCCTTTTCCGGGCACAAAATACGAAGACAAACCATACTCTTTCTGTATTGACCTATCGTCTATGGCATCGTATGTTGAGCATGGCTGTCAACACTTGGAGTCTTTGAGACATGAAAGAGCGAAGAAAACTGGAAAGATTCGACTTTGAAGTCCCTGCCCAGATTAAAGGGGTCGTTTCGGACGAAAAAGGTGAGATGTGCGATCTTTCAACCACTAATATCTGTGCCGGCGGGGCTTTTTTCCGTACGGCCGATCCCTTTCCTGAAGGGACCAAGGTGAAGATGCAGCTGGTTCTTCCCCTGGACAGGATCAAGGAGCTGGTCGGTCATGACCGCGTTAACGTCAGGGTCGAGGGAACCGTGATACGGTGCGGATCGGCCGGGATGGCCGTCTGCTTCAATGAAGACTACCAGATTCTTCCGCTACAGAACCCCTCGGACTAGACAACGCCTTCACCTCGAAGCAAGGCTTGCAATCCCACGTACACCGCTTCACACGAACAACCTCTCTATGACTGGTGCAGGATGTTCAGCTGTCACGTTGATCTGACATTGGCACTGCGGTTCAAAGTTCGAATGAATTTCGTTGATTAAGAGGGACCGTTCGGATATACACCAGCTCCATATTACGCTTGGCGTCCGCCATCTACACCCCACAAGGTGATTCTTATGAAAGTACCAGAGTATGTTGCTGGGTTGAAGCCGTACGTCTCCGGGAAACCGATAGAGGAACTGGAGCGCGAATATGGCATCACCGGTGCCATCAAACTGGCGTCGAATGAGAACCCGATTGGCCCTTCGCCCAAGGCCGTTGAAGCGATCATGAGTGTGCTGGGAAACTTGCATCGCTATCCAGATGCAGCGAACCACCGGTTAGGGACGCGGCTGGCAGCGAAGCTGCAAGTGTCAGTGGATCAAATCGTCCTTGGCAATGGTTCCAATGAGATCATCGAGCTCTTGGTTCGTACCTTCCTGCGTGAGGGTGATGAGGTCATTATGCCGGATCCGTCCTTTCTGATGTATGAGATTCTGGTCCAGGCAGGCGGGGGGCGGCCGGTTAAGGTGGCCCTGAAAGAGCGGGTCATTGATTTGGAACGGATGACTCGGTCCGTTACGCCAAAGACACGCATGATCTTTGTCAACAACCCGAACAACCCTACAGGAACGATTGTCTCAAAGGATGACTTCGAAAGCTTTCTGCAAGAGGTTCCTCCAGAAGTCATCGTGGTCATGGATGAAGCTTACATAGAGTTTGTACGTGACAAGACATGCCCTATCGGTCTTGACTATCTGGGAGGAGCAAAGATGGTGGTGAGCCTTCGGACCTTTTCCAAGACTTACGGGTTGGCAGGTCTTCGCATAGGGTATGGTTTGATGGATGCCGCTGTGGCAGATCTTATGCACCGCGTCAGACAGCCCTTCAATACCAATCTTCTGGCACAGGTCGGGGCTTTGGCGGCTTTAGATGATGATGCCTTCCTGAAAAAGACTCTCGCCCTTGTTCACTCAGGGCTCGACTTCTTGTACGGAGAAGTTGCGAAACTGGGGCTCCTATACTTTCCCACCCAGACGAATTTCTTTCTCATAGACATGGAGCGGGATGTCAGGGTTGTCTTTGAAGAAATGCTTCGCCTCGGCGTTATTGTTCGGCCTATGACGGCGTACGGATACCCCAACTACATTCGGATCAATGTAGGCCTTCCCGAAGAAAACCAGCGTTTTGTTGAGGCGCTCAAACAGGTGATGTAAGGCGCGTGGCGGAAGGCATAAGGCTGAAGGCACAAGGGTTTTTCCCTTACGCCTTACGCCGATCCGTTATTGTTTATTGATCTGTTGTGTCAAAAAGTGGGTCTTTAGATAGATGAAATCTCTCCTGATAACCATCGATGGACCTGCTGGCGCCGGGAAGAGTACGGTCAGTCGTAGGCTGGCGGAGCAGCTTGGCTACACCTATGTAGACACAGGCGCTTTGTACCGAGCTGTTGCTTTGGCTGCCGTCACTAAGAGGTGTGTACCCGATGACGACAGGGGGTTGGCCGAAATTTGCACCCATCTGGCACTCAGATTCGAAAACAGCCTGAAGGGGCCAAGACTCTACTCCAACGGGGACGATATCACAGAACGCATACGAACACCTGAGATAACCATGCTCGCCTCTGCAGTGTCGGCCAGGCATGTCGTAAGGGAGTCCCTGCTGGAAGTTCAGAGAGAAATGGGAAAACGCGGAGGCGCGGTCTTTGAGGGACGTGATATGGGGACAGTGGTGTTCCCATATGCCGACGTCAAATTCTACTTGGATGCCGACCTCGACACTCGTGCTTTGAGACGGTTCAAGGAGCTTGCCGCTGGCGAATCGTCGATAGATCTATCCAAAGTTAGGGAAGCCATGAAGAGGAGAGATGAGAACGACTCTAGTCGAGCATTGGCTCCGTTGAAGCCGGCCGCCGATGCGATCAGCATTGATTCTGCGCCCCTGACTGTTGACGAGGTGGTTGAGGTAATGCTTCGGGAGATCAGGGCAGGCAATAATTAAGGGTTGTTTTTTTAATGAATGTTTGGTAAACAGAAAATTTACACTGGCAGAAGGCCCAGGTGGTAGTCAACTATGAGCGAAGGGAGCGAACTTTAGATGGCAGAGGACAAGAACGGTTTAACAGAACATGTTGAGGAACAGGTAGAGATCGAGGATGAGAAGTCCGAGGAAGATCGCAAGGCCGAAGAACCGGTAGACATCGAGGACGAGAAGTCCGAGGAAGATCGCAAGGCCGAAGAACCGGAGGTCGCGCAAGGAGAGGAAACGGCTCATTCAGAGGAAAAGCCGATCAGCGATCCAGTTGTGGAGCCCGAGACTGCCGGGCAAGGTGCGGAAGCGAGCGAAGCTGGCAAAGAAGACTTCATGGAGATGTATGAAGAGAGTTTTCGACGGGTTGAAGAGGGCCAGGTCGTTCAGGGCAGAGTCATTCAGGTGGACAAGGAATTTGTATTGATCGATATCGGCTACAAGTCTGAAGGACAGGTACCCATTGCTGAAGTCACCAAACCAGACGGTGTGATCGACGTTGAGGTTGGCGATACTATCGATGTCATGGTGGAGCGCTGGGACGACGAAGATGGCGTTGTGCTCCTTTCCAAAGAAAAAGCTTCCAAGATCAAGGTATGGGACGACATCAAAAAGGCCTTCGAGGAAGATCAGGTGGTTCAAGGCGTGATAACCAACCGCGTCAAAGGCGGACTCTCGGTTGACATCGGGGTCCCTGCTTTCTTGCCTGGTTCTCAGGTTGGCCTTCGACCTGTGCGCGATTTGGATCAGATGGTCGGCGAGACTTTCGAGTTCAAGGTTCTTAAGTACAACAGGAAGCGAAGCAACATCGTTTTGTCCAGGCGCGTGATCCTTGAAAACGAACGCGAGTCAAGACGGGCTGAAACGCTTGCAACAATCCACGAAGACAAAGTCATTCAAGGCGTTGTGAAGAATATCACTGAATACGGCGCCTTCATTGATTTGGGCGGCATTGATGGTCTGCTGCATATCACAGATATGTCTTGGGGGCGCATAGGTCATCCGTCTGAGATGTTTTCGGTGGCCGATGAACTTGAGGTAAAGGTCCTGAATCTTGATCTGGAACGTGAACGGGTTTCGCTTGGCCTAAAACAGCTTGTGCCAGACCCTTGGACGACCGCAGAAGAGAAATACCCCATCGCATCACACGTGAATGGTAAAGTTGTGAGTTTTACTGATTATGGTGCATTCGTTGAGTTAGAAAAAGGAATAGAAGGTCTCATTCACGTCTCAGAGATGTCGTGGACAAAGAAAATACGTCATCCCTCCAAAGTAGTCTCAGTTGGCGAAACCGTGGAGGCTGTTGTGCTGAATATCTCGGCGGAGAACAGGAGAATATCTCTGGGGATGAAGCAGGTAGTGCCGAACCCATGGGACGTCGTGAGCGAGAAATACCCGGTAGGAACGACGATTGAAGGGAAGATCAAGAACATTACGGATTTTGGCCTGTTCATTGGCATTGACGAGGGGATAGACGGTTTGGTGCACATCTCTGACGTCTCATGGACGAAACGTATCAAACACCCCTCAGAGCTTTTCAAGAAGGGTGACGTAGTTCAGGCCATTGTACTGAACATTGACAAAGAGAACGAACGATTCTCTCTAGGGATCAAGCAATTACAGAAAGATCCATGGGAGACCATCCCCGAACGATATGCGATCGGGGACAAGATAACTGGAACCATAACGAACGTTACAGACTTCGGTCTTTTTGTTGAACTGGAGGAAGGGATTGAAGGACTGGCCCACGTTTCGGAAGTGGGCACGGAGAAGATAAAAACTCCAGTAGGCAGGTTTCAAGTTGGAGACATCCTTTCGGCCAAGGTTATCAATATCAATCCGAAGGAACGACGCATTGGCCTTTCCATAAAGCAGCTTGAAAGGGAGGAAGAACACGACCTTGTCGTTAACTACTTGAGCACGTACCAGGGGTCTCAATCGAGTCTGGGGGAGCTTCTGAAAGACAACCTGAAGGAAAGAAGTCCGGACGAGGAATCGGTGGACCAGCAGGTCGGGGACGAGAAGCCGCCAGATGAGGAATTGATAGACCAGAAAGTTGTGGGTCAGGAGCCGGCGGATGAGGCGATGGGAGATGAGGAATCAGCAGATCAGGAGCCTCCGGACCAGGATATGGGAGAGCAGATTTCCGAGACACCCGTTGACGAGGTTGAGGACGCCGAGACAGAGGACACCCCGGAAGTGACCACGGATGACGTGACCGAGCAGACATCCCTGGATGAAACCAAGGAAGCTGTGGGTCCGAGTACACCGGAACCCGTAGAACCTGAAACGGGTGAAGAAGAAACTGACAAAGAGGTGTAGATAACACCGGCAGGCACCATGTTTCCTAGAAGACATCCCATTTTGTTTTCCCTGTTGGTTGTATGCGGGATTGGGGCGGTCATGATCATCAGCGTGGCGGCCCTTTTCTTGTTTGGCAAGAGGGATTCGACCTTTGAGTTTGGTGAAAAGGTTGGCGTTGTTGAGATTCAGGGGGTTATCACGGATGCCAAGCCGATTGTCTCACAACTGAAGAAGTTTCGAAAGAATGAGGCTATTAAGGCGATTGTATTGAGGATTGATTCACCCGGGGGAGGGGTCGGGCCGTCTCAGGAAATCTATTCGGAGGTCAAGAAAACGACCGGTGAAAAGAAGGTTGTTGCCTCCATGGGAGCTATAGCCGCCTCCGGGGGGTACTATGTCGCCGCCGCCGCCGACCACGTGATGGCCAATCCGGGCACGATTACGGGTAGTATCGGTGTGGTCATAGAATTTGCCAATGTAGAGGAGTTGTTCAAGAAGATCGGGCTCTCGGCCTATGTTATCAAGAGCGGAGAATACAAAGACGTGGGCTCTCCGCTTCGAAAGATGACCCCCAAAGAGAGAAAGCTGTTGCAGGGCTTTATTGATAATGTCTATGAGCAATTCGTCACGGCAGTGGCTGAGGGGAGACAGATGCCTGAGAAAGAGGTTCGTGCCATTGCCGATGGTCGGATCTTCTCAGGGGAACAGGCGCACGAACTTGGCTTGCTGGACAGCCTTGGCAGCATGGAGGATGCTATCGCGTTGGCGGCCCAACTGGGTGGTATTGAGGGGGAGCCGTCCGTTGTTTATGCGGAGGAAAAGAAGTTCTCTCTGCTGGAATTTCTTTTAGGTTCCAAGGTGTCAGAGGCCATAGACAGGATCACAGGGGGAGCCCTTCATTCTGGATATCTTTATGTGCCGGGTCGTGGTGTAGACAATGGTTAAACGAGAGTTGGTCAATACGCTGGTTAAGGCATTTCCAGGCATCAGCAAGCAGGATATGCTAACAGTAGTAGATGCCTTTTTTGAAAGCATGGCACAGGCCATGATGGAGGGGCAGACCATCGACCTACGAGGCATGGGTCGGTTCAAGATAAAAGAGCGAAAGCCGGCAAAAGGGAGGAATCCCAAAACTATGACGCCAGTGTACCTGCCGAAACGTTGGGTCCTTCATTTCAAGCCGGCTGAGAGTCTGAACAAACGGATCAACAACAAAAGTGTCTAAAGTGCGTAACAAAAGTGCCTATAGTGCCTAAAGTGAGCTAAAGCGCCTAAAGTCAAAGGCATGGCGCATAGGGCATAGCGTCTTTTTTCTTTCGCGCTCTGCGCTCTGCGCTATGCTTCCTTATTGCGCCTGACGGCTTGAGAACATCCCCGCATTCACTCAAAGATACTCACATCACCCAGTCCCTGCCGGATTACCTCCGGAACATCCCCAATGAGAGAAACCACACTTGAAGGTTGTCCTCCTACGACTCCGCCGTCTATAACAATATCAATTTGGGCTCCGAGGGCGTCGAAAATCGCTGAGGCGTCAGTCAGGATGTCACCTTGTGAAAGCGTGGCAGTCGTAGAGATAATTGGATGGCCAAGCTCCCTTACCAGGGCCAGGCAGATCGGGTGATCAGGTACCCGAATACCAGCAGTCTTCTGAGCACTCAGCATCATTTTTGGCACAGCCTTAGAACCCTCTAGGACAAATGTGTATGGCCCGGGCAGAAGTCTTTTCATCGTCTTATAAGCATAGTTGGAGACCTTTGCGTACTGACTGATGTTTTTCAGGTCGCTGCAGATGAAGCTAAAGGGTTTTTTCTGGCTTCGCCGTTTGAGACGATAAATCTTGCCGGCTGCTTTCCGATTCATAAGGTCACAGCCTATTCCGTAATAAGTGTCCGTGGGATAGGCAATGGTCGCCCCGTCCTTTAAGGCCTCTGCTACCCTTCGTATCAGACGCAGCTGTGGATTCTTGGGATTGATGTTTATCAGCATGGCGTGGCTTCTATAGTTTTGTTGCGGCCCTCTTGTCAAGAGTTACAATGCGGCACAGGCGAAATGCAGTCTTAAGGCGAGAGGCTAGGGGCAAGAGGAAGCCCAAAGCTAAAGGGTTTACCCGCCATAGCCTTGGGGAAGGCGGGCTCAATCGGCTCAGGGGACTGCCGGAGGCCGCAACAAATCATTTGCCAAAAAAGGGGCCATCTGTTATTCATCCAGACTCTAAGACTAGAGACAGGAGAACACTCCCATGCAACAGCCAGTCATTCAGGAAGGCCTAACATTTGACGATGTCTTGCTTGTGCCTGCCTATTCGGAGGTCCTGCCGCGGGATGTGGATGTGCGAACCCGCCTGACCAAAGGAATCTCACTCAATATACCCATCATAAGTGCTGCCATGGATACGGTGACCGAGGCTCTGACCTCGATCAGTCTGGCCAGGGAAGGGGGTATTGGGATTATTCATCGGAACATGAGTGTAGATAGTCAGGTCCAGGAAGTGGACAAGGTCAAGAAGTCTGAGAGTGGTATGATCGTAGACCCTTTGACTATTGATCCCGAAAAGCCGATCCACGAGGTCCTCGCGGTCATGGAACGGTATCGCATCTCAGGTGTTCCAGTTGTCCAGGGAGATCGGCTGGTAGGGATTGTCACAAACCGGGACCTTCGGTTTGAAACAGATCTGAACAGAAAGGTTTCCGAGATTATGACCAAGGATAACTTGGTCACGGTTCGCGAAGGGATCACACTCGAGCATTCCAAGAGTCTGCTGCATGAGCATCGCATCGAAAAGCTCCTGGTTGTGGACGACAAAGGCCGTTTGACAGGGCTCATTACAATCAAGGATATTGAGAAGATCAAGAAATATCCAAGGGCCTGCAAAGACCATCTGGGCAGGCTCCGGGCCGGTGCTGCGGTGGGAATTGGCTCTGACATGGAAGAACGCACGCAAGCGCTCCTCGGGGTTGGAGCTGATGTGATTCTCATCGATACCTCTCATGGCCATAGCCTCGGCGTTTTGAGAGCGGTTGAACAGTTGAAAGGCACGTTCAAGGATATTGAGCTGATTGCAGGCAATGTGGCCACCGCGGAAGGGGCTGAATCGATAGTCAAAGCCGGTGCAGACGGTGTAAAGATCGGTGTTGGGCCAGGTTCCATTTGTACCACACGGATCATATCCGGGGCCGGAGTTCCCCAGATCACTGCTATCATGAACTGTAGGCCTGTGAGTGAGAAAACCGGAGTTCCCATGATTGCCGATGGAGGGATTAAGTTCTCAGGTGACATTACCAAGGCAATCGCCGTGGGTGCCCATGTCGTGATGATTGGGAGTCTTTTTGCCGGTACCGACGAAAGTCCGGGCGAGACTATTCTATTTCAAGGGCGGAGCTATAAGGTATATCGAGGCATGGGATCTTTGGAAGCCATGAAGAAAGGAGCAAAAGACAGATACTATCAAGAAGACCTTGCTGAGGATGCCAAGCTGGTTCCCGAAGGAATCGTTGGCAGAGTTCCTTACAAAGGGACGCTTTCCGGATCTGTCTTCCAGCTCATTGGTGGTCTGAAGGCGGGCATGGGCTACGTAGGCTGCCGTACCATCGAAGAATTGTGGGAAAAAGCCCGATTTGTTCGCATTACTTCAGCTGGCTTGCGTGAGAGTCATGTACATGACGTGATCATTACCAAGGAAGCTCCGAACTATCGGTTAGAGTAATGCCGTCCGCAAGTTTTATCCACCTCCACGTCCATACGCAGTACAGCCTCCTTGATGGAGCAATCCGCATCGAGCCACTTCTGAAGCGGGCTGCTTCCCACAACATGACCTCCGTTGCCATTACCGATCACGGCACAATGTACGGTGTTATTGACTTCTACCAAAAGGCATACCGGGCCGGTATCAAGCCGATCATCGGATGCGAAGCCTACATAGCCCCCGGAAGCCGATTCGATAAGACGCCGGGCGATAAGAGGGGCATGTTTCATATAACCCTCCTGGCAAGAAACCGGAAAGGATATCAGAATTTGTGTCAACTGATTACTGCTGCCCATCTGGAAGGTTTCTACTACAAACCGAGAGTGGACAAAGCAATTCTTGCTGAGTATAGCAAAGGCCTTATTGCCCTGAGTGGCTGCTTGCATGGTGAGGTCCCTCGGTTGATTCAGGCAGGTCGTCTGGAGAAGGCCGCTGAGGCCGCCCGCAGCTATGAGGCCATTTTTGGCGAGGGGAATTTCTACTTGGAGGTTCAAAGCAACGGTATTGAAGTGCAGGAAACCGTGAACCGAGCGTTGAGCGAAATGAGTCATGACCTCTCAATTCCATTGGTGGCGACGAATGATTGCCACTATCTGGATCCGGAGGATGCCCGCGCTCACGATGTCTTGCTGTGTGTGCAAACCGGGAAACCCGTCCAAGACACAAAGCGCCTGAAATTTAGAACCGATCAGCTTTACTTCAAGTCTCCCGAAGAAATGAAGCGAGATTTCAACGACTATCCCGGCGCCGTGGAGCGTTCAGTTGAAATCGGCAATCGGTGCAACCTGGAGATTGACTTCGACTCCCACCACTTTCCCCGGTTTCGCTTCGAGTCTCATACGCATCCCGGAGACCCGAGCTCAAAGGAGAGCAAGGTTTCTGATGTGAATGCGTTTTTGGAAAGGGAGGCCAGAAAAGGGCTGGAAGTGCGATTGCAGGAGATTCGTGCCAGGAATTCCGATTTCTCAACTGAGGATAGCCAGCATTACAATGAGCGCCTTGACCGGGAGTTGGGAGTGATCAAGGGCATGGGCTATTCCAGTTATTTCCTCGTGGTTGCGGATTTTGTTCGCTTTGCCAAAAAGTCCGATATCCCAGTGGGCCCAGGCCGGGGTTCTGCAGCTGGAAGCCTGGTTGCCTATTCCCTGAGAATCACGGACCTGGATCCTATTGAATACGGCTTGATATTTGAACGATTCTTGAATCCGGCGCGCAAAAGCCTTCCGGACATCGATGTTGATTTCTGCATAGACGGTCGTGAGAAGGTGTTCAAATACGTGGTGGAAAAATATGGCGGCCCTGACTATGTGGCTCAGATCATCACTTTTGGCAAAATGCAGGCAAGGGCGGTCCTAAGAGATGTGGGAAGGGCGCTCGACATCCCCCTTAGAGAAGTTGACAAAATTGCCAAGATGATACCTGAGGGACTCAGTATGGGACTCGACCAGGCCATTTCTCAGGAGGCCAAGCTGCAGAACATGGCCGAGGAAAGGTCGGATATCGCAGAACTTTTTTCCGTAGCACGGGCGTTGGAGGGACTGCCCAGACACGCCTCGACGCATGCAGCAGGCGTGGTCATTTCGGATCGTCCACTGGTTGAATATTTGCCCCTGGCTAGAGGTAAGAAGGGGGAGGTTGTCACCCAGTATGACATGAAGGCTGTGGAGAAGATTGGATTAACCAAGTTCGACCTGCTGGGACTTCGCAATCTTACTGTGATGAAGGAAACGTGCGAGCTCATACGGAAGAAAGGCGGCACGGCACCGGACTTGGCCCATTTGGATCTAACGGACAAAGAAACTTTTCAACTCCTATGCTCGGCGCAGACTACCGGGGTGTTTCAGCTGGAAAGCTCTGGGATGAAGGATCTCTTGTTACGCCTCAAGCCGGCCTGTTTTGAAGACATCATTGCGTTAGTAGCACTTTATCGTCCAGGGCCATTAGACAGTGGCATGCATGATGAGTTCGTTGAGAGAAAAAGCGGTCGTGTTCCTGTCACCTATCTGCTCCCGGAGCTCGAAGCTATTCTGAAAGACACTTATGGGGTCATCGTGTATCAGGAACAGGTCATGAATATTGCCAGTGTGCTCGCTGACTATAGCATGGCTGAGGCTGACATCCTGAGACAAGCCATGGGCAAGAAGATTGGTGAGATCATGGCGCAAGAACGGGAGCGGTTTGTGTCAAGAGCGAAAAAGAAAGGAGTCGATAGCGCAAAATCGGAACGGGTTTTTGACCAGATGGAGACATTCGGGCGTTATGGTTTTAACAAGGCCCACAGCGCTGCCTATGCCATGATCGCCTTTCAGACCGCCTATCTGAAGGCTCACTTTGCGGTCGAGTTCATGGCTGCCCTGCTCACGAGCGAGATGGGTTCGAGCGAAGACGTGGTCAAGTACATTGCCGAGTGCCGCAGGCAGGACATAGAAGTGCTCCCCCCCGACATCAACGAAAGCGAGATGAATTTTTCCGTGGTTGAAGACAGCATTCGCTTTGGCTTGGCTGCGGTCAAGAATGTTGGCCAGGGGGCCGTTGAGTTGGTGCTTGGGGTTCGCAACCAGGATGGTCCCTTTACGTCATTGTTCGATTTTTTCGAACGGGTGGATCATAGAAAGGTGAATCGACGCGTTGTTGAGAGTCTGATCAAAGCTGGGGCTTTTGACTCAACGGGGGTAAAACGCTCCCAGGTGATGTCCGTGCTCGACGAGGCTTTGGAAATCGGACAAAGGGTTCAGAAGGATCGCATGAACGGCCAATACACCCTTTTTGAAGCTATGGCTATGGACAGTCATGAGACGATGTATCCCTCATTCCCAGAAATAGCAGAATGGAATGAGGGTGAGCTCTTGAACTACGAGAAGGAATCCCTCGGTTTTTTCATAACCGGACACCCTCTTGCCAGGTATGAGGAGATACTGAATAAATTCGCCAATGCGAACACGGAGAAGCTTCCGGACATTTCAGAGGGTCGCGTTGTACGCATTGGCGGCATTGTGCGGGATTACAAGCTCTATAATGACCGAAAGGGAGAGGTCATGGCCTTTGTCACCCTTGAGGACCTGAGCGGCCTAGCCGAGGTCACCCTTTTCGCTTCCCTCTATTCCTCGGTATCCGAGTTGGTAGAGAAAGACTCAGCCATTATCGTTGAAGGTCGCGTGACCAGAGACGAACAATCCACCAAAATACTCGCAGATACCGTTGTTCCAATCGACAAGGCCGAGGAAACATGGACCGCAAGCGTCCATCTGAGTCTTGATATAACCAGCCTTGACAAGGGAAGCCTCCAGAAGCTCCTTGAGATCTTGAAGCAGCACAAGGGATCCTCCAACACCTTTCTCCATCTCCTTATGCCCCAAAGGACTGACACAGTCATCGCACTGCCCGATAGCATCAGGGTGAAAGCGAGCCAAGACTTGACCAAAGCGGTTAACAAGTTCTTGGGCTATCCCGCGGTTGAAACCACGGTTCAAAAATGAGGACATCCAGCAAGGAAACACCGGAGTAATGGAGTGATGGAGTAACAAAGACATGGAGTAACGAGACAATGGAGTAATGGGGTGATGGAATATTGGAGTAATGCACAAGAAACAGCGAAGCGGTCTTTGTCTTTTTCCAGTACTCCAGTACTCCAGTACTCCAGTACTACATATCTTTTTTACTCCATCACCCCAGTGTTTTCCGTATGACGTTCCCCGAACACCGCACGTATCGCAGTCTCGTTTCACAGAAGAGACTCGCGAACTTTCGGGTTGCGGTCATGGAGACCGATCTCCTTGTGAGGGCTGACAGACCCCTTGAAGCCGAAACAAGAGATTCTGTTCTAAAACACAGAATACCCCTTGAACGTTACCTTGAACAGCACCCGGATTTTGTTCATACAATGGTCCCTTGGCCCAAGGACCAAATGGCGCCACCCATTGTCAGAAGCATGATAGAAGCCAGTCAAAAGGCCGCTGTTGGCCCAATGGCATCGGTGGCAGGAGCGATTGCCGAGTATGTGGGCAGTGATCTGCTGGCACTCAGCCAAAATGTGATCGTCGAAAATGGCGGAGACATCTTTGTCCGGACAGCCTTTCCCGTAACCGCAGCCATATTTGCCGGCAAATCGCCCCTAAGCGGCAAGGTCGGGGTGCAGATCGATTCACCAGAGCACCCTATGGCGGTGTGCACGTCTTCGGGCACGTTGGGTCATTCACTTAGCCTTGGAAGGGCCGATGCAGCCGTCGTGATTTCAGACTCAGCGGCCCTTGCCGATGCTGCGGCTACAGCCGTTGGAAACCAGGTCTCCACCAAGGAAGACATAGAGCCGGCCATTGCACGGGGAAAGGAGATAGAAGGCGTCCTCGGCATCGTTGTGGTATTGGATGACAAGATGGGGTTGTGGGGTGATGTAAACCTGGTCCGCATTTCCGAAGTTAATTGACCCTGGGCGTCGAAGTTCCTTGCGCTTTTTCCCAACTATATGGGGTGTTGTTTTACCTGAAAGGAGAGGGCAGGATCAGCGTGGTTTTCGTTGTATAACTGTTGAATTATGATATAGGTATTCCACCAAATAGAAGCAATTCGCAGCCACTACAAAGGACAAGCTTGTAAGGATGTCAAGGATAACGAACAGAATGCGCTGTTTTCCAAAAAGCCTTTTTATGAAAGCGCAGTTGTGAACTTTGTATACTTACTGATTGGTGCCCTGCTTGTGGTGCTGGTTGTAGGAATGCAGGTGCAGATGAGGAGCATGATCAAGAAACTGGACGAACTCACGGAGGTAAAGAACGAGTCAAAGGAATGACACGAGCTCCAGTGTCCAACAGACTAGAACCTATCTTGCATTTGTTATCAACAGGCCGCAAAGCAGAGGATCTCAGGAAGAATAGAAACAAGAAACAGGAGTAGGTTTTCCGAGGATTGAGTTATATGAGAAAAGGAGTAGCAGCCGCACAAATTGTGCTTATGTGCCTGTTGTGCCTGTCTTTCCCTCTCTCCACAATGGCACAACCAATCGTCGCAGGCTATTATGACATTAATACGTCACCAGGTCCTGAACCAAGAAACTACACGCGGATATTTACGCATGAAAATGGTGATCCCATATTCAGGGTGTCATATGAATACGTGGGAAAAGAACCTGTTGGCGAATTTGAGCGTTTCCACGGATGGTACACAATAGAGACTGACTTCTATAATGTGAGCCAGAAGAATCTCACGGGTAAGCCGATCGAGCTCATTCGTTCAAAGTCGTACCCTAAAATCGCCAAGGGTAACTACTCCCAATATAGGCGTCTACCTGATGGAGAAGTCGTAGAGGAAGAATTGGGCCCGACAGTACACAGAGACTTCAAGGGACAACCCAGCCGTCATGGCAATGTCTTTGCACCGCATGAGGAAAGGAAGATAGACAACGTGTTCTATTACTACAGGTCATCAAAGAAGAACAATGTCCCCATGGACAACGTTCAATATGTGGAGACCATAGTGAAGTATGACGGTAGAGAATACCTGCTCAAGACTTACAAGGTTTTTAGGGTAGAACCCTAGCCAGTTTCCATCCATAAATGGCCCTTTTCCGCAATGTCGGCGTCAATCAGCCGGAGGCGGACAAGTCCTCCGGAGGCGGATAAATCCTCCAGAGGCGGACAAATCTGCGGGATCGCTTGTGCGACGTACCAAATGTACGCCTCCGCGCAATCCCTTGCTTTGACTCGGGGCATCAACAATGCCCCTCACCCCAAGGGGCAGCCTGCCGGCTGTCCAATTTCGCAATGCTGCGAAATAGCCCTTGACCTTGCGAAAAACTCCTCATTTCTGGATTGGAAACTCAAACCAGTACCGATCATCAAGAGAATAATCAATAAATGGGCACTGGCTATCAATAAGCCACAAGTGAACAGGGAGCAAAGCAGATGCTCAAGGCGAAGGAAATTCTCGTGTCAAGAGTTGAACGGCTACAGCGGGAGCTTTCTGAATGCACCAGAGATTCAGACGAGTTGTTCCAGGCCGCACAGAGCGCCTACCTGAAGAGCCAGGACAACTTGCAGCAATACAAGGAACTGTTGGCCAAGTGACAGCAGCTTCTGGCTGCGTTCGTAGTCGACGACGAGTAATAGGATCCGTTTCTGCCAAATGCTATTTCTTACTCTGGCTTGGCATGTAGAAGAGCCCTGGCTGCCAGAAAGGTGGATGATGAATGACGATAGTCGAACCTAGTTGGGTCACAAACTACCAGAAGATTGCGGTCAAGATGAAGGACGGGACTATCATCACCGGGAAAATAAACCAAGGAGAGTCTGCAAGAGTATCAGATCTCTTTCGGCAGTCGCCTTCCAGCTATATTGTGTTGAGTGATGCAGAGGTCAGGGGTAATTCGGGGAGAGTGGTCCTGGTTAACATTAGTGAAATCATGTGGGTTGAGTTAGAAGCAGACTATATCTCAAACCTTCCACGCAAAACTTTCGCACACCGCGTTTTCTGGCCTGCCCTCAGTAACTATCATCTTCTCACCTATCCCTCAAAGACTGCTGTGGGACAGGCGGAATGTGGCTCAGGGTCGAAGACAGTCGAATCGCTGCAGTGAGTTTCATTCCTTTGTAACTCATCTCTCTGATTTTAGGCTTGTCTTTTTGGTTCGCCCTGCTATACTGCCGAGGCACGCGTTCAGCTCAGGCTTCATGGCCTAAGCCTTGTACTTTGTGGTTGTTGCAGATATTTGTTGCTGAGGTGGGGACAATGAAAACGCTTTGGGCTCCCTGGCGTATGGAGTACATTCTGGATGACAAAGAGAAGGAATGTATATTCTGTGTCGCTCTCACAGGGGGGAACCTGACCCTATACAAGGGAGCACTCTCCGTGGTGATGATGAACAAGTATCCGTATATCAACGGGCATTTGTTGGTTGCTCCTAAAAGACATGTAGCGTCCTTAGATGAGTTGACAATGGAGGAGATGGGTGACTTCCTGAAGACGGTCCGCGAGTCGATCGGCGTTCTGAAAAAAGCGATGAAGCCCGATGGGTTCAACGTGGGGCTCAATCTTGGCATCGTTGCTGGTGCCGGCATCGAACAGCACCTTCATTTTCACATTGTTCCCCGCTGGCATGGGGACACCAATGCGATGACCGTGTTTGCAGAGGTGCGGGTGATCCCAGAGCATCTTGAGGCAACCTACCATAACCTTAAACCACATTTTGAAGAACTCGACTGAATCTACCGAGTTATAAGGAGGATTCGAAATGAAATCGGCAAAGCTTGTGTTGTTGGCTGTGGTGGGTGTCTTCATAGTAATGGTCGTCTATCAGAATCGTGCTGTGCTCACCGACACATATAGCTTAAGACTGAATCTGTTGGTAAGGGAATACAAGACTGGTGAAATTCTCTTGTCAATGTATTTCGTCGCGTTCTTTCTGATCGGGCTTCTCCTTTCCTACTTTGCCGGGCTGAGTGGTCGATTTAAGGCAAAGCATGAGATAAAGAACCATCTTGAAAGAATCTCCAAGCTTGAGGAAGAGATAAAGGTCCTTAAGAGCTTACCTGTGCAAGAAGAGTCCCCTTCCCAGGAAACCGAGACTGTCCAACCTAGTTAGGCCTGCGGGTTCTGCTGCCATGGTCAAAGCCACCCCGATGGTTCAGCAATATCTGGCAATCAAGCAGCAGTACCCTGACGCCATCCTTTTCTACCGCATGGGTGATTTCTATGAGATGTTCTTTGAAGATGCGAAGACAGCATCTAAAATCCTAGAGATTGCCCCTACTTCCCGAAACAAAAACGACGAGGAACCGATTCCCATGTGTGGTTTTCCCCATCACGCTGCCAGAGGCTACATTGCGCGACTGATCGAGCAGGGGTTCAAGGTTGCCATCTGTGAACAGGTGGAGGATCCGGCCAAGGCCAAGGGACTTGTAAAGCGTGACGTGGTCAGGGTGATAACACCCGGGGTGGTGGTTGACACTGAGATCCTGGACGCAAGGTCTAACAATTTTGTTATGGCCTTGTCTTCTTGGGAAGGTCGTTACGGGATTGCCCACCTTGATATTTCCACAGGGACCTTCAGGGTCACCGAGTCGGATGACTTCAACAAGGTTGCAGATGAATGCCGACGCATAGAACCTCGTGAGACCCTCATTGCCGCGTCCCATCGCGGGGTGCCAGACATAAGAATGCTGACAGAGACCCTCGGCGAGACTTCTCTTAACTTCCTTGAAGACAAGTGTTTCGAACTGGAATCAGCCAGGGCGCGGCTTCTGAGGCAGTTCAAGACCCACTCGCTCGAAGGTTTTGGTTGTGAGTCATGGCGTGCCGGCATTACAGCGGCCGGCGCCCTCCTGCACTATGTCGGCGAGGCTCAGAAGGGAAACCTCGTTCACATTACGGGGATCACATCATACAGCCTTTCTGATTTCATGGTGGTGGATGAGGTAAGCAGAAGAAACCTGGAACTTTTCGAGGCCATTTGGACGGGTGCAAGACGGGGGTCACTTCTTGGCATCATGGATCGGACTTTGACCCCCATGGGTGCCCGCATGCTACGGGCATGGATTCAGTATCCACTGCTGGATATAGAGCAGATTAGGTTTCGATTGGATAGCGTGGAGGAGGCCAAGGAAAACCTTCCCGTGCGCCGTTCTGCGAGGAAGGCCCTGCAAGAGATACAGGATCTGGAGCGCCTGAATGCAAGGATAGCTCTCAACCGGTGTAATTCGCGAGATCTCGTAGCACTCAAACGCTCTATCGAACGCCTTCCCATGACGCGTTCTCTGCTCAACGAACTTTCCAGTCCGGCTTTTTCACAGATGACCTCAACCTGGGACGACCTTTCCGATGTTGCCGGCCTTATTGAAGAAGCCATCTTTGATGACCCGCCGCTGACTACACGCGAAGGCGGCATGATAAAACCGGGCTTTAACAAGGAACTTGATACGCTAGTGCAAAGCAGTCGGGAGGGAAAGGACTGGATATCGGGGCTGCAGGCCAAGGAGCGGAAAGCCTCAGGGATAAACTCTTTGAAGGTGGGCTTCAACAAGGTTTTTGGCTACTACATTGAGGTGACCAAGAGTCATACAGAATTGGTGCCAACTCACTATGTCCGCAAACAGACTCTGGTTAACGCAGAGCGTTACATCACACAGGATCTCAAGACCTATGAAGCCAAAGTCTTGGGAGCTGAGGAAAAGCAAGGTGAGTTAGAGTACGAGCTGTTTTGTTTGGTGAGAGAAAGAGTGGCTCAGAATAATCGCCGGATAGCTATGATGGCTGAGATTGTGTCAACGCTTGATGTCCTAATGGCGTTGGCTGAACTGGCCGATGAAAATGACTATGTCAAGCCAGTCGTTCACGACGGCAACAACCTCTTGTTGACAGAAGGCCGGCATCCGGTGATTGAGAAGCTGGTATCTTCAGAGCGCTTTGTGCCTAACACAGTCGAGATGAATGGTGATGACCGGCAAGTACTGATTATTACTGGGCCGAACATGGCGGGAAAATCAACACTGCTTCGCCAGGTAGCCCTGCTTGTACTCATGGCACAGGTGGGTTCATTCGTTCCTGCGGAGGCAGCTACCATCGGAATCGTCGATCGGGTTTTCACGCGTGTTGGGGCGTTGGACAACCTTGCCGAAGGCCAAAGTACCTTCATGGTGGAGATGCAGGAGACCGCCAACATCTTACATAATGCTACAGAGAAGAGCCTGATCATTCTGGATGAGATCGGCAGAGGCACAAGTACATTTGACGGCTTGAGCATTGCCTGGGCGGTGGCTGAATACCTCCATGACTGGAAGGGCCTCGGGATCAAAGCCCTTTTTGCCACGCATTACCATGAACTGACAGATTTGGCGCTTACCAAGTCGCGAGTCAAGAATTACAACATTGCTGTCAAGGAGTGGAATGAGGAGGTCATTTTTCTGAGAAAGCTGGTTGAAGGAGGCACCAATCGAAGCTACGGTATCCAGGTAGCCCGGTTGGCTGGTGTTCCAGTGCAGGTCTTGGAACGGGCCAGGGAGATATTGAGGAATATTGAGAGTGGTGAACTGAATGGTGTGGGAGAACCCGTCCTGGCACGCACTAAGGAGCCGGTTGACAAGGAAGCCCGAGTTCAGTATTCACTTTTTAAGACGTCGGACGAGGTTGTCATGAATGCTTTGAAGAACCTCGATCTTTCCAACATGACACCCCTACAAGCCTTGAACGAGTTGAACGCCCTCAAAGAGCTGATAGAGGAAGAATAACCCCTGGGGGGTTTATGGGCATGAACGAGAAGAAATGGGAATAAGAAAGTGGCTCCTGGCCTATAGCCGGTCGCCCCATGCATCTGTGATGTTAAATTCATATGTGAAACGATCTCCTGTTTTGCCAGTTCGTCGCAAGTATTTATTTCTTCTCTCTTTTCTTGTATTTCTTGTGTTACATCCGTCCCTGGCTAATGGTTACCAAATCCAGAGAGCCTACCTACATGCCCAGTCAAGTTTCCAGGAACTCTTGGAAGACCCTGAAAGACAAGAAGTCCGGCGTAATTGGATAGAGTGTATAAAAGAGTTTCGCTCTGTTTACATTGCTGAGCCGAAAGGTCCCCTGGCGGACGACGCGCTATTCATGGCGGCACATATGCATGCCAAGTTGTATGAAATTTCTCGCGCCTCCCAGGACAGACAGGAGGCTGTTGACTACTATCAGCGATTGCTGAACCGTTTTCCAGAGAGTGAATACGGGTCAAAAGCCTCTCAATCTATTGCTGAACTGAATGGCGACGGAAGAGAAAACGCTGGCAGAAACGGGGCTGCGAGGAAAGAGAAAACCTCTCAAGTTCAAACAGGACCACTTGTTGAGGTAAAGACCGTTCGTTTTTGGTCGAGCCCAACGTATACGCGAGTGGTTCTTGATATGGCATCCAAAGTACCCTACACGCATAACCTTTTGAAAGAAGGCGCAGCCGCCGATGAGCTTGAGCGACTCTTCATTGACCTGGGTCATGCACGTATCGGAAAAAGCTTAAAGCCATATGTGCCGGCTGAAGGTGCCCTCCTGCAAAATGCCCATGTAGCCCAACATGGCCCGGATGCGGTTAGGGTCGTTCTAGACATGAAGTCCGTCCACCATTTCAAGGTGTTTTCACTGCCGAACCCGTTTCGTATCGTCGTCGATGTCAGAGGGGTACCGGTGAAAAAGGCATCAAAGATACGATATGAGCCTGAACAGAAGAAGCCGGGCACAACGGTTCCCAAAGGAGCCTTAGCTAAACAACTTGCCCTTGGCGTGGGCCGGATTGTGATTGACCCGGGACATGGGGGCAAAGACCCTGGTGCTCCCGGATATTTGAACGGTGTATTAGAGAAGAACGTGACCCTGGAGATTGCCCACAGGCTAGCAAGAAAGATACGGGAACAGCTTGGATGCGAGGCAATACTCACGCGGGATGAAGACACCTATCTGTCCCTCGAGGAACGGACCGCCATTGCGAACACGAAGAATGCCGACTTGTTTGTTTCCATACACACCAACGCCCACGGGAAGATGGCAAGTCACGGTGCTGAAACCTATTTCCTGAATCTTGCTACCGATGAAGATGCCATTTTGGTGGCTGCACGGGAGAACGCCACTTCAGCAAAAAACATCAGCGACCTTGAGGACATCCTGAGTGAGCTGATGAAGAATGCCAAGCAGCATGAGTCAAGTCGGCTTGCCAGTTATGTTCAAGAAGCAATGGTCAACGAACGCAATCCAAGATATGGCCGGGTCAAAGACAAAGGGGTGAAAGAGGCCCCTTTCTACGTCCTTCTGGGTGCGGAGATGCCGTGCATTCTGGTGGAGGTTGCCTTCATAACGAATCCAGGAGAGTGCCGCAAGTTAAACACGGCTGCCTACCAGGAAGAAATCGCCAATGCCATTGCCACGGGTATCCAGCGCTATGTGGAAGACATTCACCCCACGGGACTGACCCAGGCAGGCATATAGAAATCCAAGACACAACACAAATCCACAGGAAACCAGTCCAGCGTGAAGAATCTGCCCCTCCAGCTCCTCACAAATGGTTCAAAACGGAACATATTTTTGACAAAACCTCTAGTGTAGCGTCTCAGGAATAAGTCACATAATTCCATCATTGTCTCTTCTCGGATAAAGACCACGGGTTAAATCCGAAATACGTGCTGTTCTCAAGGCGCGAGCCGCTATATCGAAGCACGCATTGTCCTCAAGGCGCGAGCCGCAAACAAATCCGTACTGTTTTCAAGGCGCAAGCCGCAATGACCAAAATTCAAATGACCGAAACACTTAAAGAATTTGTTTTGAACATTGAGGAATTGGGATTTCGGTCATTGTTTCGAATTTCGTGCTTCGAATTTTGTACTTTAACGAATCAACGCGAATGTCATCAATGCTTTGACCTTTATAAACAACTGCTGGGACATGACACCAGACGCAGGTTCAGTGGGCTGCCCAAGCGAGTCCATAGTGGTCAGTGGTCTTGCGCAGTATGTCGTTCTTGAATAACAGCCAGGCACAGGCAGGAACGGTTCTGGCCAGGTGGGTTTTGGGATCCTCATAAGCAAAGGCTGCTGGGCAG
>JAQBAU010000165.1:0-12424 GCA_032126655.1 Desulfobacterales bacterium | reverse complement strand
TGAACCGGCTCCCAAAAGGGTTCCCAACACACCACTTTCTGCTTCTAAAGCCGGAAGAACATCACCGGAAAGGCCCGCGGGTTGTGGGCATGCCAGTAAGTTGAGGGGGCAAGAACAACGTTCGGGAAGGCAAGAAAGTGGTATAAACTAACCACAGTATAGGGTGTTGATCAAGCCCAAGCCCTCAATATATTGTGTTTTTGTCTTGACAGTGCTCCCCCCAATGATATATAATTATGCCTCAATGACATATAATTACCATTCTCAGTGGGCTCGTGATTCTGGAATATGTTTGGTTGTGCATAGGTTGCAGCTTCCAGAGAGAGCGAGGCCACCAATGTCGTGCAAAGGAGAGAAGCAATGACCTTGAGTGATATACTGCTGATTGTTCTCTTTGTTACTGTTGGAGCGGTGTTGGGCGGAACCATCGCCTTTGGGAGTGGTCAATATGCGCTATCAAAAACCTTCGCGCTTACTCAGGACGTAGAACTCCTGACGAATCTGCGTTTTGACATAAGTGTTCTGAAGAAGGTAGATAGTGAACTAGGTGAAAACCTTGACTTGTTACTGAACAAGGGAGTTTTGCCAAGTGTGAAATTTGCAGAAGCGGGGAATCCTTATCAACAGCTGTTATTTCAATTCCTTGAAAATCTTTATGGGGGGCCTCTTTTTAGGATTACGGAACGAAGCATCCCAAGAGAAGAATTCGTGGTCGATTCCTGGCCAGAAGCTGCTCCTAACGTTACAGAAGTTGACTTCAGTCTGTATCAAAACCTAACAAAGTTCTACAGAACACTGTCTCGCATAAACGAGTCCGTCAAAGAAATACGTTACTGGGTGGGGGGTGGTCCCGGCGTTGTTAGTATGCGAACAGCGAATCGCATAGATGAGCTTAATGCCACGATTGACAAGTATGTTGCAGACATTACACAAGAAAGGATATTGGAACTGAAGAATGAAGTGACACAAGAGATACAAAGACTAGAAAAACAGCGCCGGAAGATTACAGCCACCGGATAATTTCATCAAAATCCACACCAAGCGCACACAAGGCAGTTCACGACCTAAGTTGACGCTGATACGTCAGACATTTGGCGCCCCGGCCCCCTTTATCTTTTTCCTTTCCACGAGTTGACCCACAAATACCGCCTTGACTTAGCCCCAACCGTTTGGCCTGCTGATTCAGGCCTTGAAGACAAGTTGCTTGTAGCCCAAAAGGAAAACACAGACAAGCGGGGGATCTTTCATGAAGGATTCGGAAGAAATCCTGTAATTGCTGAGCAGCATCGATAGCACGCTGTCTGCTATCAGAATATCGGTTTTTGATGTCGATGAAATCAACGCCCTTTTGAGAGAGATTCTAAAGGAGCTGAGAAAGTCCTAGAACACACCTCCAAAGCCCTCCGCAGACTTGACCTTGAGTTTTCATGCAAGTGCCCCACAGATTCTGGTCTTGCTCGGGCTGGACCACTCCACGGGACAGTATACGTTTGACATACGCGTGTGTGCTTGGTAGTTTTGACACCTGCGACAGTCGGTCTATGTTAGGTCTAACTCAGAGAGCTTTCTACGTGGGATAAGGAAATACGATGAAGGAAACGAGGATTCTGGTGACGGGAGGCGCGGGTTTCTTAGGAAGTCATCTGTGCGACAGATTGGTCGAAACAGGCGCAGAGGTGATCTGCCTCGACAATTTTTTTACTGGATCAAAAAGAAACATCCGGCACCTGGCAGAGAAGAAGAACTTTGAAGTCATTCGTCACGATCTGGTTGAACCGATCTTCTTGGAGGTTGACCAGATCTACAACCTGGCCAGTCCTGCGTCCCCGGTTCACTATCAGTATAACCCTGTGAAGACGGTCAAGACTAATGTCATGGGGTCAGTCAACATGCTGGGTCTGGCCAAGCGGGTAAAGGCGCGCATTCTTCAGGCTTCCACATCAGAGGTGTATGGCAATCCACAACAACACCCCCAGGAGGAAACATACTGGGGCCACGTGAATCCGATTGGGCCGCGCAGTTGTTATGACGAGGGGAAGCGTGTGGCTGAGACACTCATGATGGACTATCATCGACAGAACCAGGTCGATGTGAAGATAGCGCGCATTTTCAACACGTATGGCCCCAGGATGGCTGTTTCAGATGGCAGGGTAGTGAGCAATTTCATTGTCCAGGCTTTGGAAAATGTGCCTTTGACGATCTATGGAGATGGCAGCCAGACCCGGTCTTTCTGCTATGTTTCAGACATGGCCGAAGGGTTGATCAGGCTGATGAACTGTGACGGCTTCACCGGCCCTGTGAACCTTGGCAATCCGACGGAGTTCTCCATCACGGACCTTGCCCAGCTTGTTCTCGAGATAACCCAGTCAAAGTCGGAAATCGTCCACAGGTCGTTGCCGCAAGACGACCCCGTTCAGCGATGCCCGGATATTACCCTTGCCAAAGAGAAACTCAAGTGGGAACCTGTCACGCCGCTACGAGAGGGGCTGGAACGTACCACAGAGTATTTCAGGCAAGTTCTATAGAAGCCGTTTCAAAACCCCATCTAACGCCCGATGGCTGTGTTGTCCCGCGAATTGAAATACTCACGTACTGTCGTGTACGCTCTGTCTTAAATTCGCGGGACGCCTTGCCCTCGGTCGCGATCTGAGGCTTTGAAATGGCTTCTATGACTTCTCCCAAACCTTCTGCTTTCTGCCAATCCCATTAGTAGACTCCTCTGTGCCAGAATTTTGCCTCATGTAGTGGCCAACCCCTACGATTATTTCAGCCAACTCAAGGTATTTGGTTGCTTGGCTGTGAGTAACTCACGCCGAGAGGAGGGCAAAAGATGTTTTGCCCAATGGGGACAGCTCGCGGGAACTGAGCCCTGAGATCAGTAGTCCAACCAGGTTTCTACGTGTAGATGATGTTGTAAGGAAGGGGAGGCTTTTTCCATGAGTTAGGCTTGGGCAGGATGTTCTGTCTGGTGACCGTCATCCAGAAGTATTCACTGTTCAGTTCTCGCAACTTGCCATCTTCAGTTGGTTTGGCGTGAGGGGTGTGGTTATACGTAGTTTGGAAGATGGCTATTCCCCCGCTACGTTCCTTGGCGATCAGATAGTGCTTCTTGATGTCACTTGGTTGTATCTGCTCGCTTTCAGCAATATGCTCGATATCGGCCTTGGTGAGTTTCATTAGGATGTATCTTGCAATCCCCCTTTCCGATATCCGGTAAAGGCTTCTCGCCTCACTGCTTGCAACGTATACCGTGGAGATGCAAGGGATACGTCTCAGAAACTGGGATGCTACCATAGCTGCGGTCCGGCGTCCGCCCGATGTCAGGGGAAATCCGTAGTATTCAAAGAATTTCTTCTGGATCTCTTCCGCAGCTTCTTCTCCCTTTTCATACAGATCCTTGGAGATGTAGCGGAGTTCACGGGCAAGGTCTTCAGCGGCGTCAGCGATGGGCCAGTCGATGCGAACATGAAAGTGGGAAAGGCTGTACCGATTTTTTGCCTTGGCAGTTGAATCTCGCTGAATCAGCAGGGCGTAGTCAACCGGGAGCAGGGCTCTGAGGAAGTCAGAGAAGTGGGTCGATTCAAAAAGCTTTATGTTCCTGAAGTATTTCTTTGAGAGCTGAACGGTTTGAGACCGCATCAGATTCTCTTTGGTAATCTTGTTCTCATCAAAGAAACGAATGTACTTCTTGTGTTCGCCTGGTACACCTTCTTCGACAAAGACGACAAGGAACCGGTTCTGCAAATCATACTCAACGTCAGGGATGCGGGCCCTCGGTTTCAATTCCCGCTTTTCTACAAAGGGATATGGAACGTTCTGGTTTGTAAAATTCTGATATGAGTCCACCAGCCCATACTGCAGAAGATACTCCTCCAGTTCGTCCCTGAGGGCCTCGTAGACAGAACGCCTCAGTCTGTCCAGACGGCTTAATGATTCACGAAAACCCCAGTGACTCATGAATTCTCTCCCTGCAGACTATAGACAGTCGATTGAATGTGCTCTTCATAGCAGGAATCCTGCTGTGAAGTCAATATTTTATGGCAACGTTTGTGAGAAAAAAGTCGGACGATTCATCATTTTCTTCCACTACTAATGCGGTCGGAGCGGTCGATCCACGCATAGATGCGGTCACGCCAGTAGTAAGCAGGAATAGCCAAAGCGAGGGTGATGAGGATTAACACAATGAATGTGGCATAGTCTTGGTGAAAGACATGGGCTCCTTGTAAACTCAACATGAGGGTCCCGGGAATCCGGCCAATGCCCGCCATAAGTGTGAAGACCTGCAGTGAAATGCCGGTTAGCCCAAGGAATATGCACAAGTAGTCTTTTGGAAACCCGGGAAAGAGAAAAAATATGAAAAACAGGATGGCCCCTTCCCGTTTCACCAGCGCATCAAACCGTTCGAGCGATTTAGCTGACATCCATGTGGCCACATACCGTCTTCCCAGAAGACGGCCCAGCATGAAGTTGATCACCGAACCGAGTGTCAGGCCGATGGTTGAATAGATGAGGCCCGGTACGACTCCAAAGAGATAGCCGCCAGCAAAGCCACTTGCCTCGCCGGGGATAGGGGCAAGGACGACCTGAAAGACTTGAACCGCGATAAAGGCCAGTGGCGCACCAATGGGGCCATAGGCCTTCATGAACGCTTCGACCTGTGCCCGGTCTGAAACAAGCCCGTACCATGCTATGACTCTTTGCCACAGCGGTTCCCAGCTCAAGTACAAAACGGCAATCAGTAATCCTGTACATGAAACACCTATGAGAGCTAAGGTGATCTTAGCGCGACTGGTCATAACGGAGGGACGTTGGGGGACCATTCCGGGGAATGGTTAATTCCAGGCGGTAACGTGGTTTTAAGGTATAATTGAATGGCAGCGCGCACCTCAGAGCTCTTCCATAGAACATGTTCCAATGGGTGTTCAGTTGCAGCATGGGCCAACCGATTCGATTTCCTTCCAACATATGGACAAAGGCACCGCCTGCATCGCTCAGGCGTGAAAACAGTGAGCGTTCATCGAATCCCAGTTTCGTTGCGATCTCGATGCTGTCCCCACCCGAAGTAATCGTGTAGGCACCGTTTTGTTGAGCCTGCATAATTGCTGTCAGTATGGAGCGTTCTGGCGAGTCAAACCCAGGTTCCTCAGCCTTTCCCACAGGGCCCTTCTTGTAGATCGTTCTTGCCTTGAGTAGGCGAGAGACAAAGCGTTTAGTGGTCTTTGCTCCAATGCTCCAGAGACAGAACGTGTCCTTCATGGGATGGTTGTGGATTTCTTTCGGGGTCATATTCAGGATGTCCGAGTTGTATCGAACAAGAAAGTCAACCGGTGGTACGAGTTTCTTCCGTCCCAGAGGAAGCCTGAAAAGCTCCCGGAAAAACTTGTCCAGGCCTTTGGCAACAGTCTTCTCTAAGAAGTCTTCAGTTGTGGCTCCAAAGTTGTACGACTCCCCAGGCCTCACTTCCTGACTCAGCAGGGCAACGATTCCTGGAACACCAGCCAGCAAGACGTACGGCACCTTTTCAGAGAGCACGGAGTTCTTGATCAGCCCCACGTAATCACCGACCTTCAGACCGCCGAAAATCGGGACGAAGGGGTATTCAATGACGTGGATAACCTGCTTGTTTTCCGCCATTTCCTTTTCGGCTTGTCTTCCAACCAGGTTGAGGACATTGGTGAACCCAATCATGGAGGCATGCTTGCGGTGGGCAGTATTGAAGGCATCATTTACATAGAAGTCGATCAGGGGCTCTAGAGCTGAGACGTAGCGAGAACCAATGTTTACTTCATGTGGCCTAACTCCGGCCTTATCTCGAATATAGACCTCATCTACCAGGAAGCGGATGTTGTTCAGGACAAGGATTTCTCCGTTCTTGAGCGAACGGATCTTGTTCGCGATGACCTTATTATCCGTCAGGTTGCCCAGAAACTTGACTGTTGTTTTCGGCTCTTCCTCTCGGTTCAGGAGCTTTCTGATGACCCTCGTGTGCTGATCAAGCCCTATAAAGTCATGTTTCCCTGCGCGTCCTTGGTGACCGATAACAACGACCCGCGCCCCGTATCCGGAGAGCTCTTCGATGGTAGGGATGGCAAGTCGGATTCTTTCGGTCCCTGTGATCCGGCCATTGTGGTTCACGGGAACATCAATTCCGGCCCTGACAAGTACCGTTTTCCCACCAAAGACCTTGCTGCCGTGAGGCTGCCGATACCTCTTGTGATACACATTAGCCGTGAGCTTTTTTAGGGTATCTCTGGAGGTTCCCTTGTTCCATATGTATCGGAAAATGAGATCGTCAATGGTTAGAAAATTGAGGTTGGCATTCACATTGTCATGAGGGGGTGAGCCATTCTTCGCCTTTAGGTACTTGTCCGGATTGTGATAGAAGTGGATAATATCCTCGATCGCCATAGAAAGCTCCCTTCATACGCCGGTTCTTTGGCACCTAATAGTAGAAAAGCGGAAAAAAAGCAACCTCGAAGAGGGTTGCTCTCGGATGCTTTCCAAACAACTGTTTCCATGGTATACAAAACCCATGAAATCACGGAAGGAAAGGCTTTTTGACCTCTTTGGATATGGGGCCATCTTGACGTGGCTTGTCATGATGGGGGTGTTGGTCAAAAAGCATTACTTCAGGCCACCGCTCGTAACCTTGTCAGCACAGCACGATGGTTCCGCCATTGCCGAGAGCGAGACGTGGATGGCCATCTATCGTGAGGACGAAAAGATCGGCTTTTCCCGTTCCCACATAATACGGAATTCCCAAGGTTATATCGTTGCAGAAAGCGCGGTGATGAATCTGCGTGCGATCGGAGACGTCCATGAGATCTCTACAGAGATGATAGGACACCTCAACCAGGATGCATCTCTGCGGTCCTTCGTATTTATCCTGGACTCGGGTATGGTCCGTTTTGAAGCTCGGGGTCGCGTGGAGGGAAGCCAATTGGTCATGAATACCGGGCTCGGTGGTGATGAAAGAGAATGGACGATTGAACTGAAGGAGACACCTTTCTTGTCGCTTGGTCTGTGGCCCAATCTTGTGAAAGAAGGGCTCAATGTCGGTGAACGCTATCAGCTCAGTCTTTTTGACCCATCCATCATGGCCCAAAGGCCTGTGGAGGTGAATGTCGTAGGTCGGGAAACAATCGTTCTGGACGGCAGAAAGTGGGATGCCCTGAAGGTCAAGACGATATTTGCCGGCTCTGAGGTGTTTGCTTGGATTGGCCCCAATGGGGAACGCTTGAAGGAAGAGGGCTTCATGGGGCTTCGGATGGTCAAGGCGACAGAGGAAGACGCTCGTATAGGGATTCAGTCTCAGCCCGAGGGCGACATCACAGAAGTGGCCTCTGTTCCTTCCAATAAGGTATTGGCAGAACCATCAGAGCTGGTCTACCTGAAGGTTCAACTGGATGGCGTTGACCCTGAAGGCCTTGATCTGAATAGCGGCCGTCAGCGCCTGACAGACTCTGTACTGGAGGTCACCCTTGAGTCCGGTGAACCTCAACAGGTGGGCGAGCAGGGGCAATTTGACGCCTTCCTCGAGGCCGGTCCTTTTATACAAAGCGATCACCCAAAGGTGAAGGCCCTGGCGTATCAGATTGTGGGTCAGGAGAGCCAGGATGCGGAGAAGGCCCGGCGTATCCTTGACTGGGTCTATCAGTCTCTCGAGAAGCGTGCCACTGTTTCTGTGCCCAACGCCTTGGACACCCTCAAGACCAGGGCTGGAGACTGCAATGAACATGCAATGCTTCTGGCTGCACTTCTCCGGGCTGCTGGAATTCCTGCCAAGGTCTGTGTCGGCCTGGTTTACACCCGTGGTCGGTTCTACTATCACGCTTGGAATGAGCTTTATCTGGGAGGGTGGATAACCGCAGACGCCCTGATGGGACAGATGCCTGCTGACGTGACCCACATCAAGTTCGTGGAGGGGACTCTGGATCGTCAGGCGGATATGCTGCGGGTAATCGGGCAGGTCAAGCTGACGGTGCTCGAGGCACGGTGATTACAAATCGTTATTCGTTATTAGTTAATCGCAGATAGCTAACGGTGAACGGATAACGGTGAACGGATAACGGAAAATGATTCAACTGATACACTTGACAAAGCGTTTTGGCAGACTCGCCGCTGTCAACGATGTGACCCTGGAGGTTCCATCCGGTGAGATCTTTGGTTTCTTGGGGCCAAACGGGGCCGGAAAGACCACGACCATCAAAATGATGGCGGGCATCCTGAAGCCCACAGAGGGTACGGTGATTATAGATGGCAGGGACATAGCTGAAGATCCTGTGGGGGCCAAACAGGTTACAGGTTTTATCCCGGACCGGGGCTTTCTTTATGAAAAACTCACGGGGATTGAGTGTCTCCAGTTCGTGGCATCCATCTATGGTATGGATCATGGCCGCATGGAATCAAGGATAAACGAACTAGTGACCTTGTTTGAGATGGACAAGTGGGCCGGAGACCTGATCGAGAGTTATTCCCACGGCATGAAGCAAAGGCTGGTGATGTCAGCAGCACTTCTACACGAGCCCAAAGTGATTGTGGTTGATGAACCCATGGTAGGGCTCGATCCGAAAGCCGCCAGGCTTGTGAAGAGCGTCTTTCACTCCCTTGCGGGCAAGGGTGTGAGTATTTTCATGTCTACCCACACGCTTGGCATCGCCGAGGAGTTGTGTGATCGCATAGGAATCATAAACGAAGGTCGGCTGATTGTGGTGGGAACTGCCTCAGAGCTCAGGCAAGAGGCCGGTGCCGAAGGATGTGACCTTGAGACCGTGTTCTTAAGACTTACCAGAGAGATTGATGATTGATGCCCGCCCTGGCGCGATACACTTTGAGCATATCCTTGCTTCTGTCGGTCCTCATGTCTGTCCTTTCATCACTTGATCTGTTCAGGCCATGTCTGGGCCAGGGATTGTCTATTGTTGATTGAAACAATCTTCAATGCCCATTACGGTGGGCACCGCCTCGGAGCTCGGGGAAACGGCGGGTGCTGAGGGGCGTGACCTTGAAACCGTGTTCCTAAAAATATTCACAGAGATTGATGGTTGACCGTTCTTGACTGTAGCTCGAAACAATCGTCAATCGTCAATCATCAAATTCAATTGGGTTTGTAGTCTGGTCCGGGGTTTTCTCAGGGTGGGGTGGGTTTTCTTTCTCGAGGGAGATACGGACACTATCAAGGATGCCATTGATGAAGGCACCAGAATCCTCGGTGCCGAACCTTTTTGCAATGTCTATTGCTTCATTGATGGAGACTTTTGGAGGGATATCATGGCAGTGGAGGAGTTCGTATATGGCGAGCCGGAGGACGTTGCGATCGACTCGTGACATACGACTGATCTTCCAATTTTCCGAGAAACGCTCAATCAGCGCATCTATCTCGTGTTGAAACTCTTTCACACCTTCGACGAGTCGAAGAAAGAAGGGCCTCACGCTTTTCGAGACTCGAAAATGTCTACAAAACAACTCAACAGCTTCCGTTGAATCATCCTGGATCATCTCGATTTGAAAAAGAGCCTGCATGGCAAGCTCTCTTGAGCGTCGGCGATTGCCCATTTTGTCACACTTTGGTACTCACCGCGATCAGTGAGACGCTCTCAAGAGAAAATGTCTACGATGCCGAGAACCTGATAGGGTTAGTGTCCTCCCTATCCCTTGTCAACAGCCTCCGCCAGATTAGCCATTTCCATTGCGGCGACGGCTGCAGACCACCCCTGTTTCCAGCCTTTGCACCAGCCCTTTCGATAGCCTGCTCCAAGGTGTCGGTGGTGATCACGCCAAAGATAACCGGAACGCCCGCTTGGAGTCCGACCTGTCCGATACCTTTCGATACCTCAGCGGCCACGTATTCGAAGTGAGGTGTCGAACCGCGGATTACGGCCCCTATACAGATGACTGCATCATATTTCTCTTTCATGGCCATCTTCTTTGCCATTAGGGGGATTTCAAAGCAGCCAGGCACCTTGACGACATCGATATCCTCATCACGGGCTCCGTGACGGCTCAGCGCATCCAGGGCACCTGACAGGAGTTTGTCGCTCACAAAATCATTGAAACGACTGACAACGAGAGCGAACTTCTTCCCCTCAGCTGATATCTTTCCTTCATAGAAATTCGGCATGGTGGTGCCCTCCTTAACCTTTGGGATTCAGTTTCAGCAGGTGACCCATCTTTGCTTTCTTGGTGCTGAGATATCCCTCATTATACTTATTAGGTGTCATTTCGATAGGCACCTGTTCCACAACGCTCAGGCCGTAACCTTGAAGTCCGACAATCTTCTTTGGATTATTCGTCATGAGCCGCATATTACGCACGCCCAGATGCACCAATATCTGAGCGCCAATCCCGTAATTCCTCAAATCCGGTTGAAAACCAAGAATCTCATTGGCTTCCACCGTGTCGTGTCCCTGATCCTGCAACTCGTACGCCCTCATCTTGTTTAGGAGGCCAATACCCCGGCCTTCTTGACGGATGTAAAGGACCACCCCCGCACCCTCTTGTTCGATCATGTGCAGGGCGGCATGGAGCTGTTCTCCGCAGTCGCAGCGCATGGAGCCGAAAACGTCACTGGTAAGACATTCTGAATGAACGCGAACCAGGACCGGTTTGTCAGGATCGATCTCTCCCTTGACGAGAGCGATATGCAAAAAATCGTCCACATCATTTTCGTAGACAATCGTCTTGAATTTACCTCCAATTGCGGTTGGAAGTACTGTGGTGGCCACAGGGTGTACAAAGCACTCGGTACGGAGTCGGTATTCAATGAGGTCCGCGATGGTGCAGATGCCAAGGCCATGTTCTTCGGAAAACGGGTACAGATCTGGTATCCGTGCCATCGTGCCATCTTCCTTCATGATCTCGCAGATCACGCCTGCCGGCTTCAAGCCCGCAAGCCGGGCGAGGTCGACCGACCCTTCTGTTTGCCCAGATCGCACAATCACACCACCCTTTCTTGCACGAATCGGAAAGATGTGGCCAGGACGAACCAAATCGTATGGCTTTGCATCATCTGCTATGGCAGCATGGATCGTTGTCGCCCTATCTGCTGCCGAGATTCCCGTGGTCACCCCGTGTAGCGCCTCTATGGACACTGTAAACGCGGTCTGGAAACGTGACGTGTTGTTGTCAGCCATGGGAGGTAACTCAAGCGTCTTTACTTTATCGGCGGTCAGGGATAAGCAGATCAGCCCCCTGCCATGCTTCGCCATAAAATTGATGATTTCAGGTGTCACCTTTTCTGCAGCGACAGTGAGGTCCCCTTCGTTCTCCCGGTCCTCGTCATCAACGAGAATGACCATTTTGCCCTCTGCAATATCTTTGATGGCTTGGTCAATGGTTATTCGTGGCATATTGTTCTCCTTGTGTTTCCTGTGCGCGACATCACATAAACCCTGTCTTGGTGAGTAGAGTCTCGTCAACAGACGAACCTTCCTCCGGTGATCGTTTCTCGCGATCTGAAAAGGGTTGGGTGAAGCGCTCAACGTATTTTCCTATCATATCCGTCTCAATGTTCACCGGATCTCCCACGCTCTTGAAACCCAGGGTCGTCACCTTGGCTGTGTGAGGGATTATACTCACTTCAAAGGAGGTCCGATTGCAGTCGTTGACTGTAAGGCTAATGCCATCTACGGCAATGGAGCCTTTTTCAACAATATAGCGGGAAAGTGCTTCAGGTACACCAAAGGTCCAGAGCGTAGCATTGGCCACGGGCCGCTTGGCCTGGACCACGCCAACGCCATCAATGTGCCCGCTGACCAGGTGTCCGCCAAGACGAGCTCCGAAAGACAATGCCTGTTCCAAGTTCACCCTGTCTCCGGGCTTTACCTGACCCAGGGTGGTTCTTGATAGTGTCTCAGGGGCCACATCAACGCCAAGAGCATTGTTCTGAAACTCGACGGCTGTGAGGCAAATCCCGCTCACGGAAATGCTGTCACCTATTTTGAGATTGTCGATTGCGAAGTCGGATTCAACTCTCATCCGCATGCCCCCTGCAGAGCGGGTCACCGATTTGACTGTTCCAAGACCTTCAACAATGCCAGTAAACATAGTGTTAATGCCTAAAGTGTCTAGAGTGAGCTAAAGCCTGCCCTGGCGCGACATAGTCAGATCCACCAGCTCAGCCTATAGGTGTTACGTGCCCGGATTAGCCTACCATGATACCAAGCCAGGTCTGGGCCAGGGTGCCTAAAATTGAAAAAGTTCGGTTGGATACTCCACTATTCCACCATTCCATTACTCCAGCCTGCCCGCCGCAGGTTACTACCGAAGGCGGGTACTCCAATACCGCGTCATTCCTTATCTTCAGCCAACTGAAGGCTCTTCATTGTCTCAAGCTTATCCGTCACATTGTGTTTTATCCAAGTAGGATCCCACCATTCTATCGGATTTACAAACGTATGGCCAACCATCATTGAATAATGAAGAT
>JAQBAU010000164.1:0-3276 GCA_032126655.1 Desulfobacterales bacterium | reverse complement strand
CCTTTGATCCGGACATCCATTCCCAGAGCAGTAGACGCGGCCGCCTCAATCTGTGGTGTAAAGGCTTTGATATTGAGCAGGAGAGCGAGGATACCTGCCAAGACAACAAGTGCGATGACACCCGTTATTATGAGCAGAACCTTTTTCTTATGGAGAATCATGTTTCAGCTTCTCGGGCTCTTACCTCAAAGGCCGTGAGGGCGTCATGCCGATCTATCTCGAGGCGGAGCCTGGCAATTACCTCCGGATTGGCTTGATTATGCTGGAGAAATCGCATCCACAGCCCGCAGGCCATCGGCTCGGCGGCAAGCAACAGCTCCAGGTGACCGCTGTCGGCCTTTTGCTTGTCCTCGACCGACAGGACGGATTGGATCGACTGACAGTCGATTCAACTGGTAACCGGTGATACTCACTTCCTTACATTCGCAATTCCTCTGTTTAAACTCGGTCAAAAGAATTATCAGACGCTTCACTTCCCAATACGAATTGCTGAGATGTCTCCTATGACTCCGAAAGCACTCAAAAGCCAGATGACTACTGCAATAACCACTACCACATTCAGAATTTTCTTTATTGTAGATTGCATCGGTATGTAGCTATTAATCAACCATAGAATCACCCCAACGACCACCAAAACGATTACTAATTGAATGAGCGGCATTGTTTATCTCCTTTCATGTGTTGCTTGTTGACTGGCAAAATGGTTACCGTCGCCTATTTTTTCACGTTCAGATCATTTTTTACGGATGCGACCCCTTTAACGCTGCGGGCGATTTGACCCGCTTTATCGACTGCCTGTTGAGAACCAACGAAGCCGCTCAGTTGAACGATGCCTTTGTAAGTTTCCACACTGATTTCAAATGACTTGAGGAAATCATCGGCGGCAAGTTGGGATTTTACCTTCGTCGTGATGACCGAATCGTCCACGTATTCCCCAGTGCTTTCCTGTTTGGATGTCGAAGCACAGGCTACAAAGGTGGCAATCAGCATAAGAAGCACAAAACAGCGGATAAACATATTTCTCTTTTTCATAGCGGTCACTCCTTTTTGTCAGTTTGTGGTGAATTGGTTCATTATGAGACCTTTTCCACTGAAGGGTTCGTAGATTCGATGAAATCTTTCTGGCCTGCTGACCACCTCCTTTCCAAATATTTTACCTTCTCCGCCAAGGATCCGAAGCAAGGGGGTCGCATCTTAAATATTAATTATTCGTTTCTTGATACGACTAATTCTGCCCCTGAGTCTTCGGTTGCGTGATATCGCTTTGGCTACATGGCCGTATCTGACGGTGACACCTGCCCCGGATATGTTGCCGAAGTAGTCTCCCAGCTTGACCCCGCTGAGACCCGTCAGGTCTCTGGCAAGATAGATGGCCACATCGCGGGCTGTATTGCCCTTGCGCCCTTTCTGCACGATCATGTCCGTATCGCAATTGAATTCTTCACAGACCGCCGTGACCACGTCATCGGCAGTTAATCTGGGCCGGAGCTCTCTGAGCTGCGGAATTTCCTTTTCTCCCGGGCGCTTCGATAAATATGTGTTCTTGACCCAGTTAACAAACTCGACACTGCCAAGAATGAATCCACCAACCACATCGTTTGCGGGATTCTCAACCTGGGTCGGCTCAACCCCTTCGACAAATCTCCGATACGCTGCGAATGCCTTCTTGCGCTTCTTGCCAAACAAAGAAAGTAGCCAATCCATCTCAAGCCAATCAGGCGCCTTTGTCTTTCCTGTGAAAGCCGGATAGCTGCTCCAGGGATACGATACGAGCTGTTCCACCATCTTCGCCCTCAGAGGATTGAGGTGAATGTAGCGCGACAGATGCTTGAGATATTCATCGGCGTCAACTAGAATTGATTTGAAGCGCCCCTGAAACAGGTGGCCCATTCTTTGCCGCTTGCGATTGAAATAAGCCGCGTAGCTAACGTTAACCCATTGAACGGCACGGCTCAAGTTGGCTTCAGGGGTTTCGATCAGAAAATGATAATGATTTGTCATCAAACAGTACGTATGAACCTTGATGCCAAAACGTTCAACAGCCCTTGCCACGTATTCTAGAAACTTCTCCCGGTCCCGCTTGTTTCGAAAAAGCGCTTCTCCGGCATTGCCCCGATGGATCACATGATAATGGGCGCCCGGGTATTCTATCCGCAGAGGACGTGCCATGGAAAAACTCCTTGGGATTCGATTATGCTGTGACCTGGAAGAGCGCTTTGGCCCTTAGGATCGGCCACCGGCTTCTCGAAGCCGATAGCTACGCGCCCCTATAAAGGCAGGATAGTTGGGCAGGATCAATATGTCAATAATTAATAATTAAGATGCGACCCCCATGTTTCACTTGGCTTCCAGAAAACCTCGAGTCTCTTCATAAGCATGAAGAAGAGTTGTGAGATAGGGGACGTTGTTGACTATCTTGAATTACGTCAGGTCCCTGTCACAACAATTCAACATACTCAAAAACGTCCCCTATCCCCACACTAGTGCTTACCCGGGTTCAGCTTCACGCCCCTTCGCTCGTACACTACGTAAGCCTCCATGGCAATCATTCGAGGATCGTCGAGAGCGAGCATGTCCCCCTCCAGCGGATTCAGAATGCACCAATTGATCATATCACGCAAGGCCACCACCCTGCCCAGTTGCTTCTGAAACTTCGGGTAGGTCTCCGGGTGCGTGTCGGCTGCATTGGGATGGCACTGGGCACACGCCACACCGTTGGTGCCGAGTTTCGGGCTCACCCACAGGTCGCGACCTTTTTTTACGACGCTCATATACTCATTCTCCCAGCGCTCGAGGTCCTCCTTGGTAAACTCGTCTGCTTGAACTGTGAATTGACTGGCGATCACCGCAACAACGACTACCAGGAACGCTGCTCCTAAGATCTTCTTGTGCATGGCTCCCTCCTCTTCTAAAAACGGGTTTGCGGGGGGATCCGTTGGGCCGCATTTTGGAACACGGTGTCCTCGGGCTGCCCCGTTTTCGGGTTGAATGCCACAGTGCGGTTCGTGTTGTCATACAAGTTGTACGCCATCGTCACACGTCCGCTTTTTATGTTGATTAACTGCCAACCCGTGGCATCGCGTTCAAAGAACGGGTCGGCCCGGTTCATGGGCGCTGTGAGCTTAGGCAGATGGCTCTCTGCCTGAGCGTAGCTCTGCGGATATGGCCAGGGCCAGGCAGTGGCCATCACCGCATGGAAGCTGATGTTGCCGATCTGGTTGTACTGGATTTGATGGACGTGTCCGTAGACCACGGTCACGTCGTCAAAGGGCTTGA
>JAQBAU010000163.1:0-2695 GCA_032126655.1 Desulfobacterales bacterium | reverse complement strand
ATGAGCGACGATCACCACATTGACATAAGTGATGCCGCCAGTGTCCGGGAAATGCTATTGGGCTCCGGATACTCGGAAAAGGCTATCGATTACTACCTGAATCGGCCTGACATGGGCAGTCTCCCCGACGCCGACCATGTTACCGAATTAACCGGCAAATGTGGCGATACCATGCGGATCTACATGAAGTTCGATCAGGGCAGAGTCAAAGATGCCAAGATGCAGGTTCTGGGTTGTCCCGGGGCAGTGGCTGCGGCCATGGCTGCCATGGAGCTCGCAAAAGGCAAAACGATCGAACAGGCGCAGAAGATCAAAGATCGGGACGTTTTTCGACTTGTGGAGGATCTTCCTGACCAGAAGCAGCACTGTGTTCGGTTGGCCATCAAGACCCTGCAGAAAGCCCTGGAGGAATACGATAATGGGAACAGATAGGCTCTCCGAGGAGGATGACTATGCCACTATTTGACTACCTGTGTTTGGAATGCGGAGAAAGCAGTGAAGTCCTCGTCACCGGGTCTGAAGAGAAAGCGCAATGCGGATCTTGCGGGAGTTACAACCTCAAGAAGCTCCTTTCCGCACACTCCTCGTTGTCAGGACCCAACAAGAAGGGCGTGCCTGGTCCGGGAGATACCGCTTGCTGCGGGTCAACGCCTAGTCAGGCCGGTTGTGCCGGACCTGGCAGTTGTTGCGGGAAATAGGGGCCTATTTTCTGTTTCCTGTCTCCTAACGTGCTTTCTGGTCATTCCTTCTCCATCCCCTCCTTCAAAATACAGGTTTTTTTGCACAAAAATACAGTTTTCACCCCATTTACATACCTTGGGATTTGCCATACCTGTGTAAGAAAAAGCAGAACTCATCTGCGCTATCCAAGAATAGTGAGAATTAGAGAGGAGAAACAGATGGCAAATCCAGAAGAAATGTACCAATGTCAGACAGTTAACTGCGGGTGCCTCTACGACCCGGACAGGGGCGACAGAAAGGGTAAGATCGCCAAAGGGACACAGTTTGAAGACCTGTCGGAAAGCTGGTGTTGTCCGGTATGCGGGGCAAGCAAGGGAGCCTTCCGTCCGTGCGTAGGTCCGGGGTCTACAAAGGAGGAAAGATAACTCGTTCCCCACCATGATGATGAAGGGGCTAGAGTGACTTAGAAACCAGCATACTGAAGAATCAAGACGAAGAAGGAGGATTTGTATGAGCAAGACGGACGCGAACTTACAGGAAGCGTTTGCCGGGGAATCCCAGGCCAACCGAAGGTACCTTGCCTTTGCCAAGCAGGCAGAGAAGGATGGCTATCCCCAGGCTGCAAAGCTCTTCAGGGCTGCTGCCGAGGCCGAAACAGTCCATGCACACGCCCACCTGCGGGCCTTGGGCGCCGTGGGGACGACCGCGGAAAACCTCAGGGATGCAGTCTCGGGCGAGACACACGAGTACAAAGAAATGTACCCGGGCATGATAGAGTTAGCCAGAGAAGAGGGGAACAAGTCTGCGGAGCGGAGTTTTTCCTATGCCAATGAAGTAGAGCAAATCCACGCTGATCTTTATCAAAAGGCGCTGGACAACCTGGACAACCTTGAAGAGGTGGACTACCACGTCTGCTCCGTGTGCGGATACACCTGTGAGAAAGAGCCGCCCGATAAATGCCCGGTGTGCGGTTCCGGAGCAAAGGCATTTTTCAAAGTGGAGTGAGACAAGTAGTAAAGACGGGGGCGTGGTGAACAGCCAATGGCAACACACAAAGTTGTGATGTTTCGTCCATATCCATTCAAGGTCGGGGAAAAGATACACATTGAGGGCGGACCTCGCGGCGGAGACTGGGAAGTCATCGATGTTGGTGAGCGGAAGGTCAAGCTGAGATGCCCTGTTTCACAACGCGAGTTTGAGTGGGACCGCTTCTGCTATTTCGTGGATGAGCGTGAAGGTGTGCAGTGGCCCCGTGAGACATCATAGGAGGATTGAACATGAAGAAGGTACTCATTGGTTACGACAGCAGAACCGGAAACACCGAAAAGATGGCAGAGCTTATCGCTGAAGGGGTTCGCATTAGCGGACAGGAAGCCGAACTCATGAAGATCAGCGAGATAAAGAATGACAAGGTATTGCAGGGATATGATGCGTACATATTCGGCAGTCCCACCTATCACCGGGATATGACAGGGGGTATGAAGACATTTCTTTTCCTGGCGCAAAAGGCAGGCCTCGGTGGAAAGGTTGGCGGAGCCTTTGGGTCCTCCACCCACAGCGGTGACGCGCCGAAGCTGATCTTTGACACCATGCAATATGTGTTCAAGATGAATATGACAAGTCTGGGCTCCTTTAATATGAAAGAAGATGTCATCACAACAGGTGAAGGGATCCGGGCTTGTCAGGACTACGGGAAGTCTATCGCGGAAGAGGCCTCCCAATGATGTTGAGTCAGTGTTTACACTGAGCTCGTCGGAGTGTTTATGGTGAACCTGTCGAACCGCCCTGCGTGTCCGCCGAAGTCTTGACGTAGGTGGAAGCTTGCCTGCCCTGAGCTCGTCCAAGGGCCGAGGGGCCTGCTGCGCCGACTTGTCCGCCAAAGCTTCAGCGTAGGCGGAAGCCTTGGCGAAGGCGGGTCGAACTGCCGAAGGGTTGACAGTGCACGACCGATCAATATATAAGGAGCTAAAATTATAACGAATTCGGTCTAGAGATGAAAAACATCAGCAAGACC
>JAQBAU010000162.1:0-23800 GCA_032126655.1 Desulfobacterales bacterium | reverse complement strand
GGATCGGTGATCATTTGACCCACCTTGTCCCGAACCTCCTTCGGGGGGTCTGAAAGAAAGATGGCATTGCCGTAACTCTTGCTCATCTTACGGCGATCAATGCCGAGGATCTTGGGTGTCTCGGTGAGAATTGTCTCCGGGATGGGGAAGATGTCTCCATAGAAATGGTTAAAGCGCCTCGCAATCTCTCGCGTGAGTTCGACATGCGGCGCCTGATCTATCCCGACAGGAACCCCGTTGGCTTTGTACATGATGATATCGGCTGCCTGAAGCACGGGGTAACCCAAGAAGCCAAAGGTGGAGAGGTCCTTGTTTTTCAGCTCGGCGATCTGCTCCTTGTAGGTAGGGTTTCGCTCAAGCCAGGGGAGGGGAGTGATCATGGAAAGTAGCAGAAAAAGCTCTGCATGTTCCTTGATATGCGACTGCACAAAGAGGGTGCATTTTTCCGGTGACAGCCCCACACTCAACCAATCCAAGAAGACATCCATCGCGAAGCCCTGGATCGGTGCCGTGGATTCATAATCACTGGTAAGCGCGTGCCAGTCCGCGATGAAAAAGAAACATTCATACTCTTCCTGCATTTTGTTCCAGTTTGCCAGCGCCCCGTGCAGGTTACCCAAATGGAGTGGGCCGGTAGGACGCATCCCGCTCAAAATCCGCTTCTTCGCCATTTCCTGCTTCCTAACGTATCAGATATTGAAGAAATATTGTCAGCCCCTCGGTTCCCATGCAAATCCGCAGGACAGGTCCAACAAAGAATGATATTATACCATTTATCATTCCCGTGAAAAGGAGAAAAATCAGGATGATCATGCCAAAACGTCCTATGTGTGCGAACTTGGCCGCATACCGGGGAGGCAACACCATTAAGAGAACCCTGCTCCCATCCAGAGGTGGTACCGGTATCATATTGAAGACCGCCAAGATGGCATTGATCAGAACGCCATATCCCAGCATGAAGAACAAGTCCATGGCGAAAAAACTGAAGATCGATGTTGCAAAAAATGATCTGAAGTGGAGCATGGTCTGAAAAGCTACACCGCAGATCAATGCGCCAGCCAGGTTGGCTGCAACGCCGGCAGAGGAGACAAGGATTGTGTCACGTCGGTAGTTCCGCAGGTTGGCCAGGTTCACGGGCACCGGCTTGGCATACCCAAAAACAATTGGTGATCTGACCAACCACAGCATCAATGGAAGCACAAAAGATCCTACGACGTCGAGGTGCTTGATCGGATTCAGGCTGAGCCTTCCTGACAATCTAGCCGTAGGGTCTCCCAGGCGATTGGCCACCCATCCATGGGCAACCTCGTGGATCGTGACAGCAAAGAGTAGAGGCACGATCATGACGATCAGTCTGTTTAAATCAAAACCCTGAAACATAGTCCTGCTCCAATTCCTGGGTACGTGCGTCCCTCTGGCGGGGTCACGTTTCCTTAGCTCTGCCTGGTCAGCCGTGAAGGAGTGTTGGAGTACTGGAGGCCTGGAGTACTGGAACAAGGCCGTAAATTTCGGGGCATTACCCGCTTTGCTCTTTCCATCACTCCATCACTCCAATACTCCAATTGTTCTATACCTTCCAGTTCGCCCTCACAAACGCTGCCTCGTCCGTGCGCGTCTTAACCTCGCCGTTCAAGCGTGCATCAAGGAGGCCACTCAGAATATCGCGATACACAGGGCCGGGTTCGAATCCCATTTCCTTCAGATCGTTGCCTGTCAGCAATATGGTTGTTGATCTCAACTGAGTAATGTACTTGGAAATCGCTCGCTTGACCGGATCGCGAGTACTGCTCGCCATAATGTAAAGAAGCGTCTCTATGTGAAAGGGCCGAAGTCTCTTGTAGATATCACTGCTCTTGAATAGATTTGCCAGTGCCATCCATTTCAGGAACTCTTCTCCTCTTGCCTTCTCAGTAATCAAGATTCTTCGGTATCGGTCCGTTAGCGCCAAGCGGTCACACAAAGCTCCCGCAGCTTCCTGATCCAGGGATCTGATAAGGGCCAGAAGATAGACCATCCATCCTCGACATGGCTCTTCTAAGAAGAGCAAGTTGTACCAGGTGAGGACTTTTTCAACCGAATTTAGAAGTGACTCCAGACTTGAGTTGTACACGATTTTTGGATGGATCATCTTCAGGAGGTCGTATTCGTTAATGCGTCGAAGGGCCATCAGTGGTTTGTCTTCGTCCAGGATCTGGCGGAGTTCTGAAAAGATCCGACGCCCGCCCAACTCTTTGAAGAAGTCCATTCTGACAGCGTTTTCGATGAGCCCTGATGTGAGCTTTCCTATCTTAAAACCGAACCTCTGCTCAAATCGAACAGCCCGAAAAACACGCGTAGGATCTTCCACAAAGCTCAGGTTATGCAAGACGCGTATTACTTTTTGCTTCAGGTCTTTTTGTGCTCCAAAGAAATCGATGAGGGTTCCGAATCCGTCCGGATTCAGTTTCACAGCCAATGTGTTGATCGTGAAATCCCTTCTATAAAGATCGAGCTTAATGGAACCTGCTTCTACCGTGGGCAGCGCGGCGGGTGACTCGTAGTATTCAAGGCGCGCTGTGGCCACATCGATCTTCCGGCCGTTCGGTAGAATCACGACCGCGGTCCTGAAAGCTTCGTGAGCCCGAACCCGTCCTCTCACCGAGGCACTGAAGGCCTTGGCAAACTCAATGCCGTCGCCTTCAATGACTACATCGATGTCAAGGTTCTCTTGGTATAAGAAGATGTCCCGGACAAAACCGCCCACTGCGTAAGCATTGTAGCCAAGTGAATCGGCAACCTTGCCAACGGCCTGCAGGACTTCAACGGTCTCCTCCGGAAGACGCTCACCGAGGAATTTGGTCACCCGTCTCTGACGAACGCCGGCTTCCCATTCTTTAGTGTGCAAAGCAAATTCAGGGATTTGCGCGGGTTCGCTTAACAGTGTGTTGAGGAGGTCGGTTCTGGTGATGACTCCAATGACACGCCCGTTTTCTACTACAGGGAGAAGTCGTTGTTTGTTGGCTATGATCTTTTCTTGAATCTCCGACAGCACTGCATCAGGACCCACCGTACCGACATCCGTCGTCATGTATTCACGGACCGGCACGTCCTCCAGTTTGTGATGCATGCCCTTTTCTATGACCTGGCGGGAGATGATGCCGAGAAGGTCATCAGCATCAAGCACGACAAGGACGTTTACATTGTACCGGGTCAGGAGTTCATTTGCTCTTTTCAGGGTTACGGTCGGCGCCAGGTGTATCGCGGGGGCAGACATGAGGTTCCTGGCCGACCGTTTGGGGTTTATTACCTGGTGCAGGAGGCCAAGGAGGCTTTCTTCCACCTGGATAAGGGTCTGTCCCCTGATTGTTGCTGAGGCCGCGGACGGATGGCCCCCGCCTCCGAAAACCATTGCAATCTCCCCTACGTCTACTTCAGGCAGGCGGCTTCGACCCACCAGGTAAACACGGTTCTCCATACTTGCCAGGGCAAAAACGACTTCCAGGTTCTGCATGTCCTTTAGCTTGTGCAACAAAAAAGCAAGGTCACCGATGTAGCTCTCAGAAGAAACACTGGTGACGGCCACGTCAACACCATTGATGGTGTGACGCTTGACTCCTTCAATCATATCGTTCAAGAGACGGATCTGTTCCGGCGTCATTTCCCGGATGATGATGTCCGAGATCACATTCAGGTTTGCTCCCATGGAGAGCAGATAAGCGGCAGCATGGTAGTCATCCACTGTTGTTGATGAGAATGTGAAAGAACCCGTGTCTTCGTAAAGGCCTAAAGCCATGATCGTGGCCTCTTCAGGGGTCATGGCTATTCCTTTGTCATGGAGGATCTTTGTCAGGATGGTAACAGTTGCACCTGTCATCTGGGTTACTTCCACACTACCTGAGAGATCATCGGGCGTTGGTGGATGATGATCATATATGTGGATGTCCAAGCCGGGGCGTTGAACGATACTGGAGAACTTGCCGATGCGGCTAGCCTGGCGGGTATCTACCAGGATGAGCCGGGTCACAGCGTTCAGGTCGATATCCTTGATTCTTGCAACATTATACAGATACACCATCGATTTCACGAAGAAATCTCTTAAGTTCTTCTCCTGGGAACCTGGGAAAACCACCAGGGCCTCCGGATAGAGCTTCTGGGCTGCCAGCATAGAGGCAAACGCGTCGAAGTCCGCATTGACGTGCGTCGTAATCACGGTAAGGTTCCGTGAGGTCTTCTGAGGCGATTTCTGTTTTTGAACCATTCCAACCTACCGGTCCAGCCTGTCTACCAATAAGGTGAAAGCCAAGGTCGACCCCGCCTTACACTCCCTTAGTCGCTGCTATCAATCGCACGATCTGTGCAAAGGCAACCGGATCGCGACCCTTGCGACCAGCTCCCAATCCGTCCACGTCGGGTGCGGCTAACAGTTTCTCGGCATACTGCGGCGCCACACTGCCGCCATAGATGATTCGCACTTGGTTTGCTGCATCCACGCCGTGGGTCCTTGTTATACAACGTCGGATGATGGAGCAGCCCGCTGCTGCGTCAGCGGGCGATGCCGGCTTTGGCGCTCCAATTGTCCATTCCGGTTCGTAAATGACAGCCGACCGAGCTACTTGCCTCGCATCACAGCCTGCGAACAAATCGGGCAGCCGGGCTGCCAATACCTCCTCAGCCTTGCCACGCTCTGCGGCCCCCTCACCAATGAGAAGAATAGGGCGCAAGCCGGCCCCAAAACCTGCGTGCACCTTCGCGTTGCAGTCTGCATCGGTCTCGCCCGTTCGGCGGCGGACTTCCAAGTGACCTATCATAACCCACTTGCACCCGGCACTGGTCAGCAGTTGGGGCGAGATTGTGCCGGTGTGACTTTTCCCGGGTGCCGAACTCACATCCTGGGCTCCAAGATCGATCGAAGAGTCAGCTATGGCTTCCGATAAAGCATAAAGAGCCGTGTAGGATGGACAAAGAACAACGCTTACCGATTCCGCGAGGCTGCCTACGGCAGGAACAAATTCTCGCACGAAAGCAAGGCCCTCAGGGACTGTCATCGCCATCTTCCAATTGGCGACGGCAAACGGCTTACGCTGACGCGAATTTTCCATCCTAAGGAGGCAAGATACACATGAAAGCAGAATAAATCAATGCACTTGAGCAACAAAGTAAATGCCAAATGCCTGGAAGTGGTTTGAAAACCTGTCAGAGGTCCTGAGAGCCCAGTTTTCGCGTGGTTAGGTTTCCCTCAGGTCATTGTAGGCACGGATGATCATCTCAGCGGCCTGGTCAATCTCCGCTTCAGTGTTTTTCCGGCCCAGGGTGAGGCGGATGGCCCCGCGGGCCACTTCCTCAGGGGTTTGCATGGCAGCAAGTACATGGGAGATGGTCACGGAGCGGTCATGACAGGCAGCGCCCGTGGATGCACAGACTTCAGGGACAGCGTCAAGGACCCTTCCTCCATCCACACCGGGGACAGACACATTGAGGGTGTTGGGGAGCCGTTCTTCTGGATGTCCGTTCAAGACAAGGCCGGGTATTTGTGCGGCAAGAAGATCGTGAAGCCGGTCTCGCAACTGACGAGTGCGTTGAGCCTCTTGTAACATGCGCTCCCGAGCGAGGGCGCAGGCCTTCCCCAGTGCAACGGCGAACATCACATTTTCCGTGCCGGCTCTTCGGCCGGTTTCTTGACCCGCCCCGTGCATGAGCGGCTCTAAAGTTAAAGTATCTCTTATACAAAGTGCCCCAATCCCCTTTGGTGCATACATTTTATGCCCAGCAATTGAGACAAGGTCTAAGTTCAGCTCTGATACACGCAGCGGGATTTTGCCGGCCGACTGGGCGGCGTCGGAGTGAAACAGCACGCCTGCGCCTCGCGCCAGATTTCCGATCTCACTGATCGGCTGAATCGCGCCGGTTTCGTTGTTTGCATGCATGACGGAGATCAAGATGGTGTCCGGTCGGATTGCCTCTTTCACGGACATAGGGTCCACCAGACCAGTGGCGTCAACCGGCAGGAATGTTACCTCAAAGCCCTGATTGAGAAAGAAGAGGCAGGGGTTCGTGACGGCCGGGTGTTCAATGGCTGTGGTAATGATGTGGCGGCCTTTTTCTGCGAGGCTGTAAGCTACGCCTTTGATGACCATGTTGTTTGATTCAGTTCCACCGCTGGTAAAGACGACTTCCCCTGGCCGGCAGCCAAGAAGTTCAGACACCTGAGAACGGGCTGCTTCCAAGGCTTCCTTGGCAGCTCGCCCCAGTGAATAGCCGCTGCTCGGGTTGCCGTAGTGGGTACCCAAGTATGGCTTCATCGCATCTGCCACCTCAGGATCTATGGGGGTGGTGGCGTTATGGTCCAAGTATATCATGACGCTAAAGGCACGGGGCTAAAGGCGTAAGGTTCGCCGCACAGAATTCCTGCATGCTGGAAGCAGAAAGCCCCGCTCTAAAACGGGGCTTTGCGTTTGCTGCACTATGGTCATAAGAGTAATATGCTACTTCTTTTTTTTCTTTTTCTTCTTCTTGTCAGCGAGGGCGGCATGGGCGGCTGCCAGCCTGGCAATGGGAATGCGGAAAGGTGAACAGCTCACGTAATCGAGTCCGATGTTATGGCAAAAGATCACCGAGCTAGGTTCTCCACCGTGCTCGCCGCAGATACCGATCTTGAGATCCTTGCGTACCGAGCGGCCTCTTTTCACGCCGAGTTCCATGAGTTCTCCAACGCCCTCCTGGTCAATTGTCTGAAACGGATCGTCTGCCAGAATCTTCTTCTGCACGTAATCGGGCAAAAAAACACCCGCATCGTCACGGGAATATCCAAAGACCATTTGGGTCAGATCGTTGGTGCCGAACGAGAAGAACTCTGCGTCTTCAGCAATTTTGTCGGCCACCAGAACGGCTCGCGGGATTTCGATCATGGTTCCAACCATATAGTTGAACTTGACCTTCTTCTTTCTCATGACTTCCCGGGCTACGTCGTCGATGATCGCCTTCTGGTGTTTGAACTCTTGCGTGGTTCCGACCAAAGGGACCATGATCTCCGGAGAGACCCTGATCTTCTCTTTCCGGCATTTGGCTACGGCCTCAAAGATAGCCTGGGCTTGCATAGCGGTGATTTCCGGATGTGTGATGCCGAGCCTGCAGCCCCGATGGCCGAGCATCGGGTTGAACTCAGATAGGAAATCAACCTTGGCGACTACGGCCTTGACCGAAATACCGAGGCGGGCGGCCATTTCTTTTTGGGCAGCCTTTTCATGGGGAACAAACTCGTGCAGGGGAGGATCAAGCAGCCTGATGGTAACAGGACGACCTGCCATGGCCTTGAAGATGCCGTAGAAATCCTTGCGCTGCATGGGCAGGAGCTTTGCAAGTGCTTTTTCCCGGCCTTTTACGTCTGCTGCCATGATCATTTCACGCATCGCCCAGATGCGATCTCCGAAGAACATGTGCTCTGTTCTTGCCAAACCAATGCCTTCCGCACCCAGTGCGATGGCCACCTTGGAGTCCTGAGGGGTGTCAGCATTCGCACGGACGTTGATGGTTCGTATTTGATCCGCCCACGTCATGAGCTTCTTGTAGCTCAGGTTCTTCTCCGGATCAGAGGCTATCAGCGGAAGCTTGTCTTTGTATACCATGCCTTTGGTCCCGTTCATGCTGATCCAGTCGCCCTCCTTCAGGACCTTGCCGGCAAAGTCCACCGTCTTCTTCTTCATATCAACATGGGTAATATTGCTGCAACCAACAATGCAGCACTTGCCCCAACCCCTTGCAACCAAGGCCGCATGGCTCGTCATCCCACCCTTGGACGTGAGAATCGCCTGGGCGGGTTTCATGCCATGCACGTCCTCGGGGGAGGTTTCTTCACGAACCAGGATGACCTGTTCACCCTTCGTGCCGAGTTCTTCGGCCTTATCCGCTGTCAGGACGATTTGGCCAGCGGCGCCACCCGGCCCGGCAGGCAGTCCGCTACCCAGCTTTTTTGCCGTCTTTTCAGCCTTTATGTCTATCATCGGGTGAAGCAGCTCGTCGAGTTGATCGGGCCTCACTCTGGAAACGGCCATTTCCTTTGAGATGAGTCCTTCCTTCACCATGTCCACGGCCATATTGATCGCTGCCGGGCCGTTCCGTTTTCCGACCCGGGTCTGGAGCATATAGAGGGTATCGTCTTGAATAGTGAACTCGATGTCCTGCATGTCCTTGTAGTGCGTATCCAGCCTGCGCCTGATCCCGTCAAGCTGTTTGTAAAGCTTGGGCATGGTCCCCTCAAGGGTGGGGAGGTGTTGGTTCTGGGCCACCCTGGAGACCTTGTTGATCGCAAACGGGGTGCGTATGCCGGCAACCACGTCTTCGCCTTGAGCGTTGATCAGCCATTCTCCATAGAAATTGTTGTCACCCGTGGCCGGGTTGCGGGTGAAGGCAACGCCTGTTGCACAGTCGTCTCCCATGTTGCCAAAGACCATGGTTTGAACATTAACGGCTGTTCCCCAATCATCGGGGAGTCTTTCGATTCGGCGGTAAGATACAGCGCGCTTGCCAAACCAGGAGAGAAAGACGGCATCGATGGATCCCCAAAGCTGATCCATGGGATTGTCCGGAAAAGGCTTGCCAAGGACCTTTTTCACGGTCTTCTTGAACTGGGCGCAGAGGCCCTTCCAATCGTCTGCCGTGAGATCCAAATCTGTCTCATATCCTTTCTTTGCCTTGACCTTGTGTATCAATCCTTCCAGTTGTGCCCTGATCCCTTCGCCTTCCTCAGGTTCAAAGCCGGCAGCTTTTTCCATAACTACGTCCGAGTACATGGCAATGAGGCGTCGGTAGGCGTCATAAACAAAGCGGGGGTTGCCGGTCTTCTTTATCAGGGTGGGTATGGTCTTTGAGGTTAGTCCGATGTTCAGGACGGTTTCCATCATGCCGGGCATGGAGGCACGCGCGCCGGAACGGACACTAACAAGGAGAGGGTCCTTTGGATCACCGAATTTTTTGTTCATCAATTTTTCAACCCTGGCGAGGGCGGCAGCGGCTTGCTTCTTCAGACCGGGGGGGTGTTTTGCCCCGCTGTTGAAAAACTCGTTGCAGGCATCGGTAGTAATCGTGAACCCCGGGGGCACGGGCATACCCAGGTTCACCATTTCGGCTATATTAGCACCCTTTCCACCAAGAAGGTTTTTCATGGCGGCACGGCCGTCTGCCTTGCCTCCACCAAAGAAATAGACGTACTTAGCGCTTCTTTTCATCAACGAAACTCCTTTCTAACAGGATTTATCCGAAGGACAAGTGTGCAAGGATACCTGTGACATCTGGAATTTTGTCGGATACCATATGAGTCCGCGGAAATCAAGCTTTTAGAGGAAGACTAGTATCGGTGGATTGAGGGGATTGACTTTGCGGTGAAACATTAAGTGGAAAGATGCCCGAGGGAGAGGGAGACCTTCTTCAGACAGGGCCCTAGTTCTCGCAAGGGCTCTCGTAGAGTCCACCCTCCCGCCACCTTTCGACAAAAGATTCCGTAACCGAGATGTCTACACCGGCCTTTTGTGCAGTTTCCCTCAAATGTTTCATGGTTTTTTGAAGCTCCGTGGCTTGGTCGATGAGGGCATAGATCTTGGCACTCCGCTTCCAGGCTGCTACGGCCTCGTGTTCCTGGCCGAGCTTGAGATGTGCTTCACCCATGGAGAAGAGGTCGTCTGCCATACCGTCATAAAAGCCGAGTTCGCGGTCGATAGAAAGGGCCTTCTCAAACCAGACAATCGCTTCAGACGGCCTGTTGGTCTTGAGCATCAAGTTTCCGAATGCAAAGTGCAATGATGCTAGTCCCGCGGGATCAAGGCTGTCGGCCTGATTCAGACACGTGACAAGTACCTCTTCCGCGGCATCAAAAGACTCTCTCTTGGTCAGAAGAACTCCCTGATTCTGCAGCAGCGGTGTGAGCAGGCTCTTGTTTCCCGCCGAGGGCAACTGCTGCATGGCCGCCCGCAGTACTTGTTCTGCTTCGTCCAGCGCTCCCGCATCGATCAAGGCAGCTGACTTGTTTGAAAGGGCCCGTAACGCTCCCTCTTGATTGTTCAATCCAGAATATATCGCGTAGGACTCGTCCAGAAAAGAAATCGCCGTTTCGTACTCCCCCATAATCCTGAGGATCGTCCCAATATTGTTCAGGCTCATCGCCACTCCGTCCGATACATCAGAAGCAGAGTAAAGGTCGTAAGCCCTGAATAGGTATTCAAGTGATTTTTCGTAGCAGCCCCTTTGGTACCACTCAAGACCCTTCTGCATTTCCCTGGCACCGCTGCTCACGTGCCGGGGACTCTGCTTCTGGGGTGTACCCGATGCACAGGCAAACAGAAAGAGTGAAAGAACAATGATCGCCCTCAGGGTCAACGCTCTCATCTTCTCAATCCCGTATCGATGTCTTTACTCTCAGGCTCGGGAGGCAGGTTGGGCCGGATAAGAAAGCTCTTCTGGACAGATTGTACGACCTTGTCTACTTCCTCCACGCCATTCCTTACTTCTCTTATCCCTTCTTTCGTCGTTTGCGTGACAGCAGGAACGTCTTTACTCCCTTTCTCAATGTTGGTCAGGATCTGATTTATCATGATCATGCTCTGCTCAACATCATTCATGATTTCCGGGGTCTTTGCAGCGGCATCTTCAACATTTTGAAGGATAGTGTTCAACTGATTGAGTTGTTCGTATACAGTTTGCAGTAATTCCTCGGAGCGTATGATGCTGCCTGCAGTCCCTTTCCCCTCCTTTATTCCACGGGTAATCTCTTCTATGTTCGCCAGTGTTTTTTCCGTGCTGTCCAAGGACGCATAAAGCGGCCCTTCCGGGTCAGCCACATGTTCCACAAGTTCAGAGATTCGCTCAATAGTTTTCACGACCAACTCGGTAGTTTTTTCGACTTGCAGCTGCGCCATGAGATCCTTTTTTTCCTTTGACGGGATGGTCCCATGCTTTGGCACCAGGGGTGCATCAGGTGACCCTGGCGTTATGGATACGTATTCGGATCCTATCAAGGTAGGACTTTCGACAGTAGCCACAGAGTCCATTCTGATTCGCTGCGCATAGTGCTGGAGGATGCCCAATTCAACTCTGACCTTGTTGCCCTCGAGTTTGACGGTTCTCACCTTGCCTATGTCGGCCTTGAAGAGTGTGACCCGTGCATTTTCATTGAGGTTGTAAGCCTGATCGAACACGGTGTAATAGGTTACATAAGATCTGAACCAGTCTTTTCCTCTCCCGATCATGACGACAATGGTCAAGAGAAGGATCACCACACCGACCATGAAGGCTCCAACGATTTTCTCTTTTGCGTCAAAACTGATTTGCATTGGTTTTAGACTCGCCCCTCCCGGTCAGCAGAGGCTCCCTTTCGCTGGACGTGCTTGCTGTCGGAAGAAAAGGAGGTTACCTTTCCTTGATGGATTGCTATGATCTTGTTGGCAAATTCGTTGGTAAAGGCCTTGTCAGTTTCAGAAAATACCAGGGCGAGATCCTTCTTCATCAAATCCCTCAAGATGTCTTTCAGGGCTTCAAAGTACTTCGTCCTGAGAAAGACTCTGGGTCTTTCAACCAAGAGGATCTCAGGACCCTTCGACAGCTCTCGTACGATTACAGAAACCCTGTGTTCTTCAGGATCGAGTTGATGCGGCTTGAGATCGAGCCTCTTGTCCAGTCCAAAAAGCGTGCAAAGGCGACCGAGTGTTTCGGACATCTCAATTGAAATGGAGTTTTCAAAATAATACCTCATCAGCATGAGGTTGTCACGTAAGGAACGATTTGTCACAAGAGTTGCATCTGAGGCAATGTAGCCTATCTTCCGTTTATAGGGGAGCAGATTTCTGTAGTCCGAGAAATCAACAGCTTCACCTTTGTAAAAGAACCGGCCGCTCTGTGGGGGCTCAAGCGTGGCTATGCCTCTCAAAAGGTGGTGCGCATCATCAGGTGAGTCCGTTACAATTGAAAATGCCTCTCCCTTTGAGAAAACCAGGTTGAAGTCTCTCAGCGCACTTCCGGTGCTCAGCGCTTTGAGCGTATAATCGGACAGTCTGATTAGTTCCTCAGTCATGATTCAACAACTCTGAAATGCGGTTCTGGCTTGGAGGTGGAGTATTGGAGTGATGCAACAATGACGCTTTTTTTCTTGTCCATTACTCCATCACTCCAATACTCCAGTTTTTTTAGAGGTAGAAGATAACCGAGATAACAACGTTAATAAAAACACAATACATGAGACAGTCAATTGCTGCCTTGGAGGCTTCCTGCGGGATCTCTGTGAAGGACTTCTCTGCATGGAACCCTCGGTAAAGGGATGTCCCCGTGATGATAAATCCAAAGAATATACCCTTTACAATCCCAACCGTAATATCAGTTGGAGACAGGGCCTTGCCTAGTTCCTCGAGGAAGTTTTCCACCGGAACGCCGGTAACGGTCCAAGCGACGGCATATCCGCCCAGTATGGCAACCATATCAAAGACGAAAAACAGACACAATATGGCTACCGTGATGCCGATGAGTCTGGGAAGACATATGACGTGAACAGGGTCGATGCCCTGCATTTCGAGTGCTTCGATTTCCCCCAAGACCGACATATAGCTTGTTTCTATGGTCACGGCGACAGCAGTGCGCAAAATAACGATCAGGGCAGTGAAGAGAGGACCCAGTTCCCGAACGATAAGGATTACGATCAGCTCTCCCAGTATATACCTGCCCTCAACCGTGGAAAACTGCCGGGTGAGTTGTATGACAATCATGCTACCCGTAATGAGTGCAACGAATATGACTATGGGCAGGGCCTCTATAGCTGTGAAGAAGATCTGCTCGGAGGTGAATTGAAGGATTATCCTGCGGCCGGTCCGATGTAATTTGAAGAGAAGGCCTGAAATGCGGCCGATAAATGCGAAGAGGTCGAGCAAGTGGTTGGCGCGGATGATCGTGCGCCTTCCAATGGGCTGAACCCAACTGGTCATGTCGTCCTACTAGCGTTAGGAGACCTACACAAATGGGAGTACTTCACCAATACGGAATTGAAGCTCCCTGCAGCAAGCTGCAGGGAATGTTCTGCCTTACGGCAGTGCTTCGCAGCGACTGTAAGGAATTATACCATTCTTAGATTCGCTCGCTAACCCTGCAGCGACTCGACTGAACTCGTCGAAGTCAAGCTGCAGGTAATGCGCTCGCTATTGCAGTTCAAGTGATGAGTGATAGGTGGCCGGCGCAAGGCACACGGCCCAGGGCGCAGGGATCGAAGCATGTTGCCTTATGCCTTGAGCCCTATGCCTTGTACCATTTCTTGGCGCGTTATCCTTGTAACAGATCTACGCCCAGTGGATAAACAAGAATATGATATAAGAGACGACTCTTTACGTTCCCATTTCCCATGAAGCCTGGTATTTCTTCTGCTCACGCGTCAGGATGTCAATGGTAATATTCATCGCTGCCAGCTTGTCCTTGGCGATCATTTCATCGATCACTGTTGGAACCGGGTAAACCTCGACGGGAAGCGTCTTTTTTCTCTTTACCATGTACTCGATGGAAAGGGCCTGGTTTGCAAAGCTCATATCCATAACGCTGGAAGGATGTCCCTCTGCTGCTGCAAGATTGATCAAGCGGCCATCTCCCAGCACATTGATCCTCTTGCCGTTCTTTAAGACATATTCCATGGTGAAGGGACGGATCTGCCTTTTGCTCTTGGTCATACTTTGGAGTCCAGGCAAGTCGAGCTCTACATTGAAATGCCCGGAATTACAGACGATAGCACCATCTTTCATGACTCTGAAATGCGCTTTGCCGATCACGTTGACATTACCGGTCAGTGTGCAGAATATGTCCCCGATTCGAGCGGCTTCTTTGATGGACATCACAGAAAAACCGTCCATGACGGCCTCAAGAGCCCTCAATGGATCGACTTCCGTCACAATCACATTGGCTCCCATACCTCGAGCCCGCATGGCAACGCCTCGGCCGCACCAGCCGTAGCCACAGACCACAAATCGCGAGCCGGCAAGGAGACGATTCGTTGCCCGGATGATTCCGTCAATGGTACTTTGCCCGGTGCCGTATCGATTATCAAAGAGATGCTTGGTGTTGGCGTCGTTCACCGCGATGATAGGGTATTTGAGCACGCCGGCAGCAGCCATGCTTCGTAGACGGATGATCCCTGTTGTCGTCTCTTCCGTTCCACCCTTTACAAAGGGCAAGAGTTCACTCCGTTCCGAGTGAAGTATTGAAACCAAGTCGGCTCCGTCATCCATAGTGAACATCGGCTTCAAGTCAAGGACCGCATTTATGTGATCATAGTATACTTTGTTGTCTTCTCCCTTGATGGCAAAGACCGGAACCTTGTCATCCTTCACTAGTGAGGCTGCAACGTCATCTTGTGTGCTCAGTGGATTCGAAGCACAGAGACTTAACCTGGCACCACCTGCCTTGAGCGTTTCCATGAGAGCAGCAGTCTCTGTTGTTACGTGAAGGCATGCTCCTATGCGAATCCCTTTTAGGGGTTTCTCTTTTGTAAACCTCTCCTTGATTCGGTTCAAAACAGGCATGCTCTGTTTGGCCCACTCAATGCGCAGTCTTCCCTGTTTTGCCAGTTTTGGGTCTTTAATGTCATGTCCCATTCAAATCTTCCTTTCACTTGTAACTACACAATGTGCCTCTCATACCTAATTGCTGCCAACGCGTCACTTTGTAGCGCGGGCCGCTTTCTTCTTCGGCTTTTTTGTTCCGGCCTTTTCAACCAGCACATCGACCATGTTCGTCTTCTCCCACGTGAAGTCCGGATCATTGCGGCCAAAATGCCCGTAGCAGGCTGTCTTTTTGTAGATGGGCCGGAGGAGGTCCAAGTACTCTATGATGGGTGCCGGTCTGAGGTCGAACAGTTCCTTCACGATGTCGCGGATTCGCTTGCGGGGAATCGCTTCAGTACCGAAAGTATCAATCAGCACGGACACGGGCTCTGCCACACCGATGGAGTAGGCAAGCTGAACCTCACATTTTGAGGCCAAACCTGCTGCCACGATGTTTTTTGCTACATGCCTTGCTATATACGAAGCGCTGCGGTCGACCTTGGAGGGGTCTTTACCTGAGAAACAGCCCCCACCGTGGCTCCCCTGACCACCGTACGTATCCACAATGATCTTGCGCCCGGTCAGTCCACAATCGCCCATTGGACCACCGATGACAAAGCGGCCTGTAGAATTGACAAAGTAATTGGTGTTCTTATCGAGCATCTTCTTTGGAATAGTCTTCTTGATGACCTCTTCGACGATGGCTTCTTTCAGCGCCTCATAAGAGATGTCCGGGCTGTGCTGGGCCGCAATAACAATGGTTTCCACCCGTTTGGGTTTGCCATTTTCATATTCAACTGTGACCTGGGTTTTACCGTCCGGACGAAGGAAATCCAAAGTCCCGTTCTTGCGCACCTCTGCCAGACGCATAGCTAACTTGTGGGCGTACCATATTGGCATGGGCATCAGCTCCGCGGTCTCGTCACATGCGTAGCCAAACATAAGCCCCTGATCTCCGGCCCCTTGCTCCTTGAAAAGCCCCTTCCCATTCACGCCTTGTGAAATGTCAGCGGACTGCTGATCAATGCTGGTAATCACCGAACAGGTTTCCCAGTCGAAACCCATGGTGGAAGAATTATACCCAATCTCCCGAACCGTGTCCCGAACGATCTGAGGCATGTCTACATAGCAGGAGGTGGTGATTTCTCCAGCGATGAAAACAAGACCGGTCGTGGCGAGGGTCTCGCAGGCGACTCGGCCTTTTGGGTCTTGTGATAGAATAGCGTCCAATATGGAGTCTGATATCTGATCAGCCACCTTGTCAGGGTGCCCCTCGGTCACTGATTCAGAAGTGAATAAGTAGTCTTTCTTGCTCATCTGTCCTCCTTGATTCGATTATTCTGATCCACGAGGACGATCGAAGGCTCAAAGTTTCCTGCCAGCTGGTCATCCATGGTGGTATAACAGGTTATGATGATGAGGTCTCCAGGGACCCCTTTGTGGGCTGCCGCACCTTTGAGGGCAATGGTTCCTGAACCGGCCGCTTCCTCAATGGCATAGGTTTCAAATCGCTCGCCATTGCTGATGCTGTAGACTTGAACCAATTCATAGGCAAGGATGTTTGCTGCCCTCATCAGGTCAGCATCAATCCCCAGGCTGCCCTCATAGTCCAGATCGACGTTAGTTACCGTTGCCCGGTGAATCTTGGATTTTAGAAAAGTTCTATTCATTGGATTGATTATTGTCGGTTGTACATTGAAGGCTATACCAGTCAATATTCAATCGTCAATCTTCAATTGGCTTCAGTATGGCATTATCTATGAGCCTTGTTTCGCCCACCCGCACAGCCAGGGCCATCAGGGTTGGTCCGTCTACCCGGTCCACATCCTCGAGTGTGTCCGGATCACACAGGACCACATAGTCAATTCGCGTATGAGGATAGGAGCCGATAAGTCCTGAAGTCGAGCGGGTGAGGTCCGCGGAGTTACTCATGCCCTCTGCCACGGCTTTCTGAGCCTGTTGTAAAGACTCAGAGAGTGACAGGGCGGACCGCCTTTCGTCTTCAGACAAGTAGATATTCCTGGAACTCATGGCAAGACCGTCCGGCTCGCGGACAGTCGGGACCCCTATGATTCTTGTGTTGAAATTCAAATCACGCACCATGCGCCGAATAATAGCCAACTGCTGATAGTCTTTCTCTCCAAAAATGGCTACCTGAGGCCGCACTATGTTAAACAGTTTGGCCACTACAGTCGCGACTCCGCGAAAATGGTTCAGCCTCGACGGGCCGCAAAGGTGGCGAGGTAGCAGCTCCAGATCAACGTGGGTCTGGAATCCTTCCTCATACATCGCCCTGGCCTCAGGGGCAAAGACAACATCGACCCCCACTGACTCAGCCAGAGTCATATCGTGGTCCAGATCTCTTGGATAACGTTGAAGGTCTTCTGCAGGACCAAACTGCTTGGGATTGACAAAGATGCTGACAATCAGGGCGTCCCCGTGTTTTCGCCCCTCACGCATAAGGGCCAGGTGACCCTCGTGCAGGTAACCCATGGTGGGAACCAAAACAACTGTCTTGCCACTTTGCAGCAGACGGATCGCCTCCTGCCGCATGTGATCTATGGCTGTGATCGTTAAGATCTGCCCCTCCGCACGCAAAAGAAGAATTAACTTAATTCATTATGGTATCTCTGTCAATACGCCTTGTCCCCCAAATTTCCGTTGGGTATGGCTAAAACACAGAAATGATATTAAATAGGATTGACGTAGCATACGTAGAGGCTATATTTATGAAACATAGCCCAAGAAACTCTTGGCACAAATTTATTGGAGATGGTTTGCCTTATGATTGATTGTCAGTCCTACTCAAGGCCCCGTATCGAGAAAGAGAAGTTCTTTCTCCTATGTGCGGCGATCTGCATTTTTGTTTTGCTCTATACTCCGACGTATGCGGAAAACGATCCCAACTCAAAACCTGAGGGAGAGACTTACGACGTCACTGACAGCACACGGATCAACCGCATCATTCCTTCCAAGCCCACAGACCTCTTCGTGGTGTTGGAAAACGGACTTACCGTGTTGATTCGTGAATCCCACGGATCACCCGTCATCTCATGTCAGGTTCTGGTCAAGACTGGATCCATGTATGAAGGGAAGAGGATGCAGGGCGGGCTCTCCCACTATTTGGAGCATGTGGTTTCAGGCGGGACAACTTCGGAGTTGACCGAAACACAGATCCAGGAGCGCCTCCAGGCCATAGGTGGGGCGACAAACGCCTCTACGGGCTACGAGCACACCGTCTATTTTATCAAGACTACAGGGGCGCACTACAAAGAGGCCCTGAGCCTACTATTGTCCTATGTCAGCGACTGTCAATTTAATGAAACCGAGTATGAGCGTGAGAAAGGGGTTATTCTCCAGGAATATCAGATGGGGGAAAACAGTCCGTCGGACCAGCTCTGGCACTCGTTCATGAAGACAGCATACATGGAGCATCCCGTTCGATACCCGGTGATTGGCAACAAAGAGATCTTTATGGGCATGGATAAAGAGGATCTGGAGGCTCATTATCGCCGATGGTATACTCCAGAGAACATGGTTGTTTCAGTGGTCGGTGCTGTTGACAAGGAAGCGGTCCTTGAAACAATACTTGAGCTTGCCGAAAACATGAAAAGGACCTCAAATCCACCGTATGTACTTCCGGCGGAGCCGGTCCAGCTCACTGAGCGGCGAGTAGAAAAGAGTCTGCCTATGGCAAGGACCACGCAGGCCAAAGTGGGTTTTCGCACTGTGACTTTAGCCGACCCGGATCTTTATTCCCTTGATGTGCTGGCTGTGATTATGGGCGATGGGCGTACTTCGAGGCTATATGAAAACGTGCGCGACAAGAAGGGGCTGGTCCTTTCAATCAGTGCTTGGAGCTGGACCCCTGTTTTCACAGAAGGCCAATTTCTTGTCTCCATGGATCTCGCATATGACGATCTGTCCGAGGCGATTGATGCAGTCTTGACAGAGATCTCAGCCGTTCAGAAGAAGTCAGTCAGTGAGGAAGCTCTGACGCGGGCAAAGAACAAGGTCGTGGCAGACTACATCTTTAGTCAGGAGTCTGTCCAGAGCCAGGCCGGGCAGCTTGCCTCGGACTGGGTGGCGACTGGTGATCCTTACTTCAGCGAAGAGTACGTGTCAAAGATTCAGGAGGTGACACAGCAAGACCTGACGCGCGTGGCTGAGAAATACCTCAGAAGGGAACACATGACGATCGCAGTCATTAAACCACCAGGGGATTCGTCAAAAGCTCCGGGGTCGGCTGCACCAACGTCTGGCGTTCAGCCAGAGATTCACAAGATCACGCTGCCCAACCAGATGGTCCTTCTTCTGCAGAGGAATACCGCTGCCCCCATTGTTGACATGCAGTTCGTGGCGCGAGGAGGGCTTCGGTTTGAACCAATCGACAAACCCGGCCTTTCTCAGTTTATGGCATCCCTTCTCACCAAGGGGACCAGGAGCAGGTCCAAGATGCAGATTGCCGAAGCCATCGAGGATGTGGGGGGATCGATCGGATCGGGTTCCGGACATAACACCGTCTCTGTTTCCGTTTCTGTGCTGAAGGAGCACTTTGATGTCGGGCTGGATTTACTTTCCGACGTGGTGCTGCACCCGACGTTTCCCCAAGCCGAGATTAAAAAGCAGCGCCGAGAAACGCTGATGGCCATAGAAAAGTTGGATGAGAACTGGACAACAGAGATCATGCGGCTCTTCAAACGCCATTATTACCATGAGCATCCCTACCGGAATGATGTAATCGGTTCGTCCAAAGCTGTGGAGAGCTTTTCTCGTGGAGGCATAAAGGACTTATATGAGGCTGTCATGATGCCGAACAACTCCGTTCTCGCCATATTCGGAGATATTGATCCAGAGACAGTCAAGGCAAGCGTTGAAAAGGCTTTCGAAGGTTTTCAACCGGCTGTTCTGGAAGAGCCCATCATCGGAATGGAGACTGAAAACATTGTGCAGGACGAAACCTTCGGAATAGTTAATGAGAAGACTTCCGCAGCCATAGTTGTTGGGTACAATGGAATGACGCTTACCGACCGCGACCGCCCTGTGGTGGATGTTATAGACGCGATTATATCCGGCATTCGATACCCCAGCGGGTGGCTCCATGACGCTCTGAGAGGTGGGGACAGAAGCCTTGTCTACGTCGTGCATGCCTATCCCTCTTTTGGGGTTGATGGGGGGTACTTCGGAATTATGGTCCAGACCACGCTGGACAACTATGATGCTGTGGTTGAGGCCATTCAAAGTAAGATGGCACTCATTCAGGAAAAAGAAGTGGCTCCTGAGACATTAGAGCGGGCTAAGGCGATGTGTATCACGGCCCAAGAGCTCGGCCTGGAGAAAATCTCATCGCAGGCCTCGAGTGCCGCAACGAATGAAATCCTAGGATTGGGGTATGACTATGAGAGGCTGTATCCCGGTTTTATCAAGAGTGTGACCCCTGCTGAGGTTTTGCGTGTGGCGAAGAAGCTCTTTTTAAACCACCTGATCGTATCAACCAAGCCGGAGCAATTGAAAATTGAAAATTGAAAATTGTTTTGCGTACGGCCAATCAGTCTTTTCAATATTCAATATTCAATGCTATTTATGTGTCATGAAGCAGCGTAAGTATTTCTGAATGACCTCGGTGTAGAATTCAATCTGTTCCTCGTTTTCAGCTCCTCGGATTCCCTTAAAATTGAAAAATGTCAGGCCATTTTCGTAGTTGATTTGCGAAAGGGACTCGCGCCTTTCGATTTCCTGCTGCTTGTACAGCTGGTTGCCCAACGTACGGATTCTCTTCATGCACTCCTTCTTTACTAACTCACCCTTGTTGTATGTCTTCAGAATCTTGAGCACTACCCAATAGGATTCGAAATAGGTTTTGAGGAAGCTAGCAAAACAGAGCAGTTTCCGAAAACCTATTGCCGTGATGTTGTAGGTGTCGGGGAGTGAATGGTGAGGAATGAGTATGGCATCATCAATGAAGGCTTTGAGGGTTTTCCTGACCGTAAGTGCCGGTGTTCCGTCTACGTCATAAGCGAACTCATACTTAAAGAATTCCTGCAACAACTCATAGTCGGAATGCAGGGCGGATGCCGAGAACTGAAAAGCATCGTAGGAGAGGATCGCCAAGGCCGTGTAGGCCGCTGGCACAAAAAAGTGAATGCAGTTGTTTTTGTAATATTCAAGGTTGAGACGTTTGTTCTCCGCGACAAGATACCATTCCTCATCTGCTGCGGTATCATCTTGTCCTTTAGTTTTTTGTTTCCCGATGAATTTTCGATCGTCATACGTGCTCAGTACGTTTTGCACTGCATGATAAGGATCCGTTACGTTTTCTGACAACCGCACCTTCTGGGAGAGCAAGTAGTGCAGGTAAGTTTCCACATAGACCATTAGCTCGTCATGGCTGAAACGGGTTTTAGGATAGTTCAAGATGGCCGAGGCTGTGAGCGCTTGAGCTGTGACCACCGAGATACGATTGATGGCATTAATAATTCGATGCGAGAGGTTGCGGCCGAACGCCTGGAATTCAGCTTGTGTCATATCCTCAAGGGAAGGGTCGGCTTTTGACACCAAAGCCTTAAGGGAAATCGGATGGGCGAACTGGACATATATGCGACCATGCCGCTTTTTCAGAACCTTTCGAGCCCGAATCAGCTCCCAGAGACTCTCCTGTTTCTTGTCAATGCCTTCCAGTTCTCTCAGAATGGCACTTTCTTCCAAAAGGCGGTCATATCCAACAAAGACGGGCACGAAGATCAAGTCTCGAGAGACGCCATTCTTGAACGCATCCAGGAGAATAGAAACCAATCCAGTCTTCGGAAGGACCAGTTTTCCTGTTCGACTTCGACCTCCCTCAATGAAGAACTCAATATTGACGCCTTGTTTAATTAGCTGGTGCACGTATTTTGCGAAGACAGCCCCATACAGTTTTGCTCCGCGAAAGGTTCGCCTGATGAAGAAGGCGCCGCTTTTCCTGAAAAGGGTTCCCATTGGCCAAAAGGCAAGATTGCGCCCCGCTGCTATGTGGGGGGTCGGCATGTTGTTTTTGAACAGAAGATAGTTAATGATCAGGTAGTCAAAATGACTTTTATGACAAGGAACAAAGACAAGAGGGGCTCTTGTTGCCGCACTTTTCACTCGGTACAGCCCTTCCATATTGACCGTGACGTCCTCGAACATGGTCTTCCATATCCATCCGAAAATCTTTGCAAGTATCTGAACCAGAGTGATACTGTAATCCGCCGCGATTTCGTCCAGATAACTATTTGCTTCTTTGTAGATTTCGTAAACATCCTTGCCCTGGGATTCAGCATACTGCTTCATAAAATCCTGGAACCGTTCATCTCGCAGTATCAGTTCTTTCAGCTCGACCGGTGTCTTGAGGACAGGCCCCGTAATACTCTGACGGTGGCGATCCATTTGCTCCAATAGTCTGTTGCGAAGATTGAATGCGAGCTGTTCAAGGTCTCGATCCTGGTTTTCGGGCTCATTGAGGAAATCCTTCAGATTCAGCGGATCGGAAACTTCGACAAAGAGTTTCTGGGGGGAGCGCAAAACAACCATCCATCGCCGGAGCCTCCCCGGGTTTTCCTCACTGCCAAAGAGAACGTCAATAAGACTGCGGGGTGGGCGCTGTGGCTTTTTGCTGAAAAAGAGCCACTGAGGAACAACGTATATTGGCCGGTTGGTCGTTTGTTGCAGTTCGATGAGATATGTGGCGGGGCCCTGCTTGGCCTTGACAAATCGTCTATAGAAACTCTTTGGGTCAATCAGAGAAAAAAAAGCTGCAGACCCGCTTTCCAGGCGGCGTTTGAAGAAGCCGGAATCATAAGGGTTCGGAACGGTCCCGTGCTTCAGGAGATGATTCAGATGGGCATAAGCCATCCGGAGCAACCGGGAGATCTTCTGCCACAGCAATATCCTGTATTCAAAACCGATTTCAGGAAAAGGCACCCCTTCTTCTTTATATCGGACATGATAGAAGAGGTATTCAAAGCGACTCCGGTGCTTGGAGACGTAGACAACTATCCCTTTCTTGGACAGTGTCTTTAGATAGGCCACCTGATTGGCGTTCATATGAACGTCGGCAAACACCGACTTCAGAATCAAGGTTGACAGGAAACCCGATTCCTTTGGCAGGCTGCACGCGTAATGCTCGTGATGGCGCTGCAAGGCAGCGTCTATCCACGCCTTAATTGTTTCTTTTGTTCGTTGCGCCAGTTGCACGCCTTTTCGTCTCTTGATTTAGGGGTCTAGCCTTGGTCGGAACACGCTTTCGGCGGAGTGGAATACCGGCATGAAGAGAGAAGGGAGAGCCTATATGAGAACCAAGGCGCAAGGCATGTGAGAATATCGCGCCAAGCGGCTCTTGCCTTGCGCCCGTTACCACCCTTAAGGCATATGATTGAACTGGCCACGGCCTTGAGACCATAGCCGAAAGAATGAGAAAGCTTGTCCCAAACCGACAAATCGTCACAGAAGCCAATTTTCGAATTGGTCGTGTCGGATGATAGCACAGATTTTTCCTGTGTCAATTTGAAAATAGTGTGCTATAAGCAGCCCGCTATGGCAAGCACTGGTGACGTTGTCCTGATCTACCACAACGAACAACCGGCATTTTTCGCTCAGATTCGAGATGTTTTGCCTGACCACAAGCGCGACTGGTACCAGGTGAAGCTTCTCGTCCTGCAGGTTCCCTTGACAGAGGTCACCTGGATACTGAAGGAGGAATATGTCAACGGGGAGATTTTTACGATGGATGGTGACAGCGTCAGGATGGAGAAGGTTAGCGGGCGCCCTGGCGAGGCCGGAGATCGCCAGCCATCTGAGGGGGGTTCTGTGGGCAAAGACAGCCCTGCAGGCGGCAAGGTGATTTCCATATTTGACCGAAAAAAGGGGTAATCGACATTTGGTGTTTTTGTACTTGATTTGCTTGATGGCCTGTGCTACGGGAATGTGATACATTAATTGGAACTGAACTGCAATAGCGAGCGCCTGAGTAACCAACTGCGTAGCAGGTGGCTTTGTTGAGCGGCTGTAAGCCGCACAGCAAAGAGGCACGAAGTGCCGTTATTTAAGTTTGGGTGAGAGGTATAGTTGCAATGGGCTGGATAGTGTCCAGCAGCCATTTCATGTCCTCTGTTTCATGTCCGATGCGAGCCCCGGCATTGACATCAATAAAGTTGGCGCCTGCTTCCTGCTGTTTTTTTACATCATCAATGATATAGTCGGCATCCCGTTCTACCACGGCAGCCTGGACCAATTTTCTTGAGGTGTTTATT
>JAQBAU010000161.1:0-3893 GCA_032126655.1 Desulfobacterales bacterium | reverse complement strand
GTTTTGTACAAAATTGCTGCTCTTTGAATAACACCTAAGACTTCCTCTTCTGACATGTTTTCAGGCATGCACAAAATGTCATTTTTGACGCCAAACATCTCAAAATAATAATCATAGTGGCGTTCAAAAGTTGTCCCTCTGGAATCCAGGCCTATCAGAAGAACATTTTCGTGCTCCTTTTCCAGCCGCGATATCTCCTGTGTAACACCCCTGAAATCGCTCTTGATTGGAACGGTATAAAAAGCACTGCTATACAGCCACCAAATAGAAAGAGTTGAACACAACAGTAAAAACATGGTTGAAAGTCTCTTATTAGGAATACATGAAAGGCCCATTGCAGCTAAAAGGACTACTGAGGGAGCAAAGACTAGCATGATTCGGGGGATGAGCAGGCTCACATTCGGAAAAATCCACGAAACTATGATTACTCCGGATAGCGGAAGCATCGATAAAACAACTGCTGCCCATATCTTTGATGACAATACCTTGTCCTTTGCATACCAAGCAGAGACAATAGCCACTGCAATCAGTAATAGATATATTGCGGCCAGCGATATTTCATATTGAAACAAAAACCCCATCATGATTCCGACTCGATACAGGCTAACAGGAGGAGGCCAGAAATCTTTCATAGTTGAACTCTGATAGAAAAAATGCGGCAAAAAAGGTGTCGCGAGAAGCAAGACTGTAAAGCATAGGCTTGACGCTTTCTTGAGTCTGGTGCGCCAATCCAAGACAATCCATAGTCCTCCTATGAACAATACGCTCACGATATAGAACGAACTGATGTAGTGTGTGCCAAATAGCGCCGCACAAGTCGCCGCCAAAGCCCACCGCTGTTTTACTGACGGATCCAACAGGTAGTCGAACAGTGCGGCCGTCAAAAGAACGGCCAACAAGAACGAAAACGAATAGGTACGAAACTCCTGAGAATAATAAATGTGTGCGGGCAAGAAGAGGATTAGTACAGCAATTGCAAAGGCCGTGAAAGAACCGAAGTGTTTCTTAAAAAGCAAGAAGGATATGGGAACGGTGACAATGCCAATCAACGCCGGCAAAAGCCGAAGGACGAATTCTGATGTTCCAAAAGACAGACTCCACAGCCAGGCCAACAAGTAGAACAGTGGAGGGAGAGTTTCATTCCACAGTATAGCAAGTTGTGTTTCGAAGGGTTTTGAGACAAGATTTGCGACATATAACTCATCGTGCCAGAAGCTATTCAGGGTCAATGACGGCAGTCGTAGCAGGGCTGCAGCTGCAAGCAAGAAGATTACAATGATTGCTTGATTCCTGCGGAGGTCAAGTGCTTTGATAAAACCGTCCATTTTCATTGGTCTTTCAGGCATAGCAAAATCGAACGAAGATTGCAGGCATCAGGAACCTGCAGGAAAAATGTGAAGTAGGTTACGGCAAAAATGGGGTCACGGTCAAGCTAGGTCTCGATACATTCCTTCGACCACACACCATGGGATGGAGGTTGGTACACATTCTTGACAAAACAGGGGAGGGGTTGGCTTGTGCCCTTTACATTGGATGTTTTTCTGATAATGATTATCTTTGAGGTAACCAGCTTATGAACTTGGAAAACGGAGCACTCATTTTGGAAGGTGGGGGGCTCAGGGGGATCTATACTTCCGGGATACTCCGGTTCTTCATGGATAGGGGCATTTTCTTCCCGTATGTGATTGGCGTTTCCATGGGAGCCTGCAACGCCGCGAACTATGTCTCCCGGCAACCGGAGAGAAACCGGATAGTCAATACCCGTTATGTGAATGACGCCCGGTACCTCAGCTATTGGCGTCTACTGACAAAAGGCGAGCTCTTCGGTATGGACTTCATTTTTGATACGATCCCCAATTCGCTCGTCCCGTTTGACTTCGAAACCTTCATGGAAAGCGATGTGAGATGTATTACTACGGTGATTGACTGTGAGACCGGCGAAGCGCTCTATTATGAAAAAAACGAGGTTGGTAAAGATTACTTTGAAGTCCTGCGAGCCTCCACCAGTCTGCCGTTCATGGCAAAACCTATTCACTACAAAGGACGGGTTTTGATGGACGGCGGATTGGCTGATTCAATTCCCATTCGAAAGAGTCTCGGTGACGGGAACGCCAGACATGTTCTTGTTCTTACGCGTCCGAAAGGCTATCGAAAGAAACCCTCGCGCCTCGCAAGGTTGGCCTATGTTCGATATCCAAAGTACGGGGGGCTGTGCGATGCGCTCGCAAGCCGGCATGTCAAGTATAATGAAACACTGGATCTCATCGATGAACTTGAAGAACGTGGGGAAGTTTTTGTCATTCGACCTGAATTGGACCTGAATGTTGGACGGGCTGAGCGGAACAAAGACAGACTCTACGCTGCCTATGACCAAGGGTATGCGGACGCTTCCGAACGTTATGCAGCGCTCTCCGCTTATTTGAATGGCAAAACAATCGGATCCATTGATCGATCATGAGGTTCTTCAGACTGGGGCACGCAGTTCTTACTGGGTCGTTTGCTTTTCAGATGGGCAAGTTTCTGGTATTTCCTATTCTTCTCTTCTTATCACTGAATTGTATGGCTCAAGAATCTCAACATAATAAGCCTCATCACACAGAAGACGGATTCACGAATGTCCATCCGCATGAGGAGCATGGTTTTTCCGATTTCCTGAGATGGCGCTGGAATCGAATATGGAAGGATCTTCCTTCTGCTGAGGACTATACCTTTTCCCTGGCAAAGAATGATCCTGCCTTTCTAAAGTCAAATCAAAATGAAACCACACTTACCTGGATTGGCCATGCCACGGTTCTGTTCCAGCTGGAAGGGAAAAACATTCTCACGGACCCCCATTTTTCACAGCGCGCCTCCCCTGTGCAATGGGCAGGACCCAAGAGACTAGTAGAGCCGGGGATACCCTTTGAATCCCTGCCCCCAATTGACATCGTCGTCATCTCACACGACCACTATGACGCCCTGAACAAGCAGACAATAGTCAAACTTAAGGAACGCGAAGGGGGTCAAAAAACGACTTTCTTTGTCCCCTTAGGATTCGGACGCTGGTTTAAAGATCTCGGGATCAAACAGGTCGTAGAAATGGACTGGTGGGATGAATCTGCATACGGGGACATTCGGATCACTGCTGTGCCTGTTCAACACTGGAGCAAAAGAAGCTTCTTTGGAAGGAATAAGACCCTGTGGGCGGGCTGGGTGATTCAATCAAGCGACTTTCGATTCTTCTTCACGGGCGATTCCGGATATACACCTCACTTTGAAGAGATTGGCCGCAAACTGGGGCCTTTTGACTTAACGGCCATCCCCATAGGAGCTTACGAGCCAAGATGGTTTATGCGTCCTCATCACATCTCTCCTGAGGAGGCGGTCCAAGTTCATCTGGATCTGCGATCAAAAAAGTCGGTTGCCATACACTGGGGAACCTTTATCCTCACTGATGAACCCCTTGACGAACCCCCAAAGAGACTTGCGACGGCAAGAAAAGAGAAGGGACTTCCCGAAGAAGAATTCGTTGTTCTCAAGCATGGGGAGACGATCGTTATGGATTAGAACCTATCTCAAGGACAAGGTTAGGGTTCAGGGCAAGGCGCGGAACGGTGAAAACGCGGAGTCCCGCTGTAAGCGGGATGAGCTTAAATATTTTGAACCGTTTCGCAATCCCGCCGATGGCGGGACCATGGGCACTTAGATTGTTTTTGAGATGGGTTCTAGCTATTTCTCGACCGGGCTCATCTATTGGACCACTTCATGCAGCACATTTGAAGAACCCTGCAGCAAGCTGCAGGGAATGTTCTGCCTTACGGCAGTGCTTCGCAGCGACCGTAAGGAAGTTGACCATTTTTTGGATTCGCTCGCTAACCCCGCAGCAAGCTACGGGGAATGCGCTCGCTGGTGCG
>JAQBAU010000160.1:0-7395 GCA_032126655.1 Desulfobacterales bacterium | reverse complement strand
GTACTTGAGAGAAGGTCTCAAATCTCGGCTGGTGATGGGGGAGAACCATTTCTGGGGAACGTTTCCAATCCTGGCACGGCACAGGATGTGGTTGATCCCCGTGCCACTGGGCAAGATGGGACGCCACAGGACTACCGGGGCGTTTAGGAGCCCGTGGGCATGGTCGGCCAAAAGTAAATAGGGCACATTATCGGCCAGATGATCAAGATCGTGGGTGACGCGCGTTCCTGCGCCGGTCGACCCGCTGCTTTGAGTCTGGTAATGGCGCTTGAGACATGGATTGTCGAAATCGTTGGCCCGCACATAGATGACCTTGCCATCCCGCACAATGGGCTTTCGGCCCTTGAACTCCTCGAAGGTTACGTAGACCCCGGCCTCACGCAAAGCACGCAGGGTGCCTTCCAATCCTCTGTCATGGACCATGACTTGGATATCGCGTGCCTCCACCTGCGTCAGCCTGAGCAGCGGCAAATACGGACTGCGTGGGTGACCGAAAATGCCTTTCTCGACCAAGCGCAGAAAGTTCCCCTCTCGCTCGGCCATGCGCTCCCGGACGATGATTTCGGCCTCCTCCAGCGTGATTGTATGGCGGAGAAAGCCGCGCAGCCCCCATGCAAAGCGGGCGTACATTTTCAGGTCATTCATGAGGCCCATATCTGTGGTTCCTACCCTGAACTGAGAAAACCAGGCTTCTTGTTCGGGTAATGACGATCCGGAGTTTCTAAAAGAAGTATGTTAACCAGAGAAAGGCGCTGTTTGCGGGCTTTATTAGAACGCCGTTGTCACCTAATTGAAACCCTCCGTATTCCGTGCCCGCTGCACCATAGTAAATGCTTCCTCCAAAAGTCATCTGGAGGTCCCCGGTCATGTCCCAGGTAGCCCGGGGTTGCAAGACGCCCGAAGGGTCGGCCATGTTATTGATTACAGACAGGTAGATAGAAAACAGGGGGTGCAGTTCCATCTGGACTTCACCAGCAAGGTAGGTTCGGCCTATGGTGAACATCTCTCCTCTGATTAACCGTATGAGGATGTCAGGGTTATTGTAAGCCTGTCCGTAGTCGTCAGTACCCAGGCCATTGAAATAAAACTCCATTAATCCGTGCATGTTCTTCTCTAACCAGACCCACGAGTAATCTAGGTTCGCAACCAGAGACAGGAAACCGTCGTCGCTGCTCTGTTCATCCAGAAAGGTCCATGTGGCATCCATACGCCAGGCCGCGTCTCCAAGGTATCCGGTGCTGCCAAGGCCGACGACGTAGTCTTCGTAGTTCTTGGCCGCCATGACGTCAAAGTCGGTGGTTCCCAGCGAAAAGTGCCATTTGCCGCCCAAGGAAGACTGATCCCATGTCACATCATGGCTTATTGGATTTCGCCTTGGCACGTAAACAAACTGCAAACCGCCTGTTTCCTGCACCGAAAAATCCACTGTCACCATGTCTTCCCCAACCTTGTAGTCCCTCAGGATGTCTGTCGGTTCAAAAGGGTTAAAGAGGTCCATGGGATTGAATATCAGACCGTTTCCCCAGGTTAATGCCTGTCGGCCGATGCGGATGGAGCCCCATTCCGGCTGCACGGTCAGAGCAAGCCGGTCTATTCGGTGATAGAAGAGATAATCGTCATTACTATCGGTCCAGGTCAGGTCCATGAAGCTGGTGCTGTCGTCCGGCGCAGCGCCATACAGTTTGACAAGACCGGGATATAGCTCCTCCAAGGACTGGGCTGTCCGCCAGCTGCCTCCGCCCCACAATACAGCCTCATAATGGGTATCAAAATACCCCCATTGACCAAAAAAGACCTTATTCTTGATTCTGAAGTCAGCGGTACCATCATAGTGAGGGGCGGGTTCCAGGGCCCCTTGGATGGTTTCTTCATCAGGCCATGACACCGCACCCCGACCCCTGACGTGACCGCCCCACTCGGGGGAAAACTGCTTGTACCAGGGATTCGACTCGGATGCTGAGGAGGATCCGGAACAGATCAGCACGAACAGAACAGAAAGAAGCAGCAAGAAGGCAAGCGGGAGCATTCTTGCGCAGGGAACCTGATGTGCGATGAAACGCTGCCGCTTTTTAGTCTTCATATCGCACATCCCATGTTTCACATCTCTTTTTCTTTGTCTTCTACCACCAGGCCATCCCTGAGCTTGATGAGCCGGCGGGCATATTCCATGACCATGTTATCGTGCGTTGAAAAGACAAAAGTGACATTTTTCTTCTCGTTCATTTGCTTCATCATGTCGAGCAACCCCTGGCCCGTCTTGGAGTCCAGGTTGGCTGTGGGCTCATCTGCCAAAACGATCGCCGGACTGGATACGATGGCCCTTGCCACGGCCACGCGTTGTTGTTGACCGCCTGACAGCTCAGCCGGGCGCCTGTCGTACATGCCTTCCAATCCCACATCGCCCAGGATGGCCTTTGCCCGTTCGCGCCGCTCCGGGTTCGGGACTCCCTGGAGGAGCATGACAAACTCGACATTCTCCAGGGCAGACAGGACCGGGATGAGGTTGTAGGCCTGGAACACGAACCCTACTCTGTGCAATCGCAGACTGGCCAATTCAGATTGACTCATTTGACTGAAGTCCTGTTCGTCCACGACAACGCTCCCGGAATCCGCATGGTCCAGGCCGCCAATGAGATTCAGCATTGTGGTCTTGCCTGATCCGGAAGGTCCGGCTATGGCCACAAAGCCCCCGGTATCGATGGACAGGCTCACCCCTCTAAGTGCCTCAACCTCAACCTTTCCCTGGTGATACGTCTTCTTGATATCCACACATTCAACGATACTCATAATGTATCCTCCAATATCTCTCCATGGATGTTGGAGAGTCTTGTCTGTGCGGGGATTCATCGATAATAACCGCTAAGTAAATTCGAAATCCGAATATCGAAATCCGAAACAAATCCGAATTTTCAAAACTTCAAAACGTTGAACATCGCTGCGTTTTCCCCTTTTTTTGTTTCGTGCTTCGTATTTCGGATTTTGAAGTGGGTGGTCTTCAATTCTGCTGACCAACAGCGAAAGCAACATCATTGTCCTCGGGTATCTTTGGCGACTAAGTATGTGCCAACGCCTCCACTGGCGTGAACCTGGCTGCCTTGGCGGCCGGGTAAATACTGACCAGGATTCCCAACACGAACACGACCAGGTTGGCCATGACCACATCTCTGACACCTATAGCCGGATAGATCACCCGCGATATACCCGCGAATTCCGCGCCGGCTGCAAAAGAGGACAGGTCGATCCCGCTGCCGGACAGGGCGAAGAGGGTCAAGAAGCCGAGGGCGTTCCCGACCGCCATCCCCATGACAAGGAGGAGGAATGACTCTGTCAGCACACCTCTGATAATCCACCACGGTTTCATGCCCAGCGCCTTGAGCAGTCCAAACTCCCGTATCCGCTCGAACACGGCCATGAGCGTGGTGTTGACGATCCCGAAGCCCATGGCAATGAACACGACCAGGAACCAAATGAAGATGAAGACGTCAAACAGGCTCAGGTATGCGTCCACCAAGGGGAGAAGTTCACGCCACGTATGTACTTCGTAGTTGGAGGGAGGCAAGGCATCCGCAAGAGACTCGGCCACCTGGTTGACCTGGTGGCGATCAGGCAAAACAATGCAGAATTCAGAAATCCCACTTTCCAGTTTCAGCATGTGCTGGGCCGATGTCAGAGTAACAAAGGCGAACTGTTTCTCAGTCGCCTCCATCTCGGCCTCGAATATTCCGACGATTCGAAACGCCCTGGAAGCAATTTCCCTGCCCGTATCCTGAGACATGAGAACAAGCTTGCGGCCCAGTTTCGTCTCAAACTTGTCTGCCAAGGCTTTGCCCACCACAATGCCGTGCTCGTCGTCGTGTCTGAGATAATTCCCCTGGGTAACTGCCGCGCCGATAAATGAGACTCTGGCCTCCCGCGCCGGGTCAATACCTACCATGGTCACACCGCCTGAATGTCTGGCGTTGCTGGCTACGGCGTTTACCCGAACTCTGGAGGCCCACAGAGCGCCGGGTGGAAGGTGCTTCTCAAACACACGCTCTACTACCTCGGGTTCGGCGATACTGTTTTCGATGGCAGGGTCATTTCGATAGCCTGTGTGATGCACCTGAATATGGCCGGTGAGGGTGGTGATTCCGGTTTCCACCATCTGGTTTATCATCCCCCTCTGGAATCCCGCCATGAAGATCATGCTCCACACGCCAATGACTACCGCGATCATGATGACTGTGGTCCGCCGGGGGTTCCGCCAGATGTTTCGCCATCCTAACTGGAGATGCATTGCAGTACCTCGTTACTGGCCAAGCCTAAAGGGAGTAATTGCTCAATGAGTGTCGCCGGGCTCAAACTCACCGGATGTGAGATGTGAGATATGGGATGTGAGATTCTCATCAGCAATGACCACACGTCAAAGAACATCCCCGATCACACATCGCATATCGCATATCTTTCTTCACTCACACAGATGCCAGGGCCTCCACCGGCCGAAGACGGCGTACCTTCAGAGCCGGATATAGAGCCGCCAGAGACGTGATGAACAGAACCAGGATCGGGCCGATTGATACGGAAAGAAATGAGAGTTGAGGAAACATGCGCTCGGGAATGCCGAACTGCCTCACCACCTCGGAGGTCCCTTCGATGGAAATGCCGTTCACTTGGAAGTACCAGGTGACCAGGCTCCCGGCTATCATGCCAAACACAATGCCTACGATAGTCATGGTTATGGATTCCAAGAGGAGTATTTTCGTCAATCGCCCAGGGGTTGTCCCAACTGCCATGAGGACGCCGAACTCTTTCCTCCGCTCGAATACGGCCATGAGAAAAGTATTCAGGATACTAAAGGCTACGACCACAATCAGAATGACGTATAGGATCAACCCGCTGACCAGGTCCAGCTGAATACCCTCGACCAGCCCGGGCATAAGATCCATCCAATCCAACACAACCAGATTGTGTTTTGGGTCCTGGTCTTCAACAGCCCCCGCAACCGCTCTTTTTATTGCTGGAATCTTACCCAATGATGTGCCGAGGGCTACAACCTCATGGACGCTTCCCCGCATGTCGTAGACATCTTGAAAGTGCTTAAGGGGGATATGGATTGAGGACCGATCGAATTCGTCCATCCCGGAATTATAAATGCCCTTGACTTGAACAACGGTGGCGGCAACAGAGCCATCGCGTCCCTGCCCTAGAACGACCAACTCATCACCCAAGCCTACCTGGAGGTTTTTGGCGAGAAGCTCCCCAACCAGGGCCTGGTCCATGTCTTCGGCTGATAGGTAGCTTCCCTGCCGTATTACTTTCTTAAGGGTTGATACGTTTGCTTCCCGGATCGGATCGACGCCTATCACCATAATGCCATAAGTGCGTTCCTTGGATGACACGAGTGAAAAGGCATTGGCCCGAAACGTGTAAGCCTCTATGCCCGATGTCTCGTCCAGAATGCTGCCAATCGCGTTTGGGTCAGGCACGACGAGACGCATACTCCTCTTGTCCTGATATCCTTCTGCCTGAACCTGGAGGTGTCCGGTGTGGATTTTCACCGCAGAGTTAATCATGGTGTCGTATGAGCCAAACTGGAAAGAAAGCATAAAGACCAGCAACAGACAGGCAAACGCAATGGCTGTCATCGTGAGGATGGATCGTCTGGGATTTCGCCAGATGTTTCGCCACGCCATTTTGACATCTACACTCAAGACCGGCTACCTCCTGGGATTCCTCAAGTTGGAAAGCGTGAAGAGGTTATCTGGCAGATCCTCTTTGAAAGTAAGTTCACTGTAGGTCAACTCAGTATATTCGTCTTCCACATCGGCCTTCCGCATCCTCCAGACCATTGGGAACAGCTTGCCGCCCAGCATCCGGATGTCATGAGCAGTCATAATCTTGACCGGCTTGAGGTCCTCATCGTGAAATACCTCACTCAAGAAGATGTGATCTTCCCGGATTTTCAGCGTCTGCATCCCCCACACTACCGGCGCATCAGGATTGGGCATTGACTTGATGATGTACACGGTCTTGCCTTCATGGGTTTCCGTCCCGGCAAGGGTGTGCGAGTAATCTTTTAACAGGCTATCGCTCTTGGCGAGATCATTGTTGGAAAAATCCGATCCCATCCAGGACTGGGACATCATGGAGGGAGGGAGTTTGATGACCCGGTTTACTTTGGGGTTGAATGTCCACATCTCTCGGCCCCTCTTGAGTGTTCCGTTGCCGGCATCCTTGGGTGGGGAAACAATCCTGAAAATCCCGTCCTCCTGCCCCTTTGTCCAAGCCTTCATGGTCGATACCCTCTCCCAGTCCGGCCGATGAACAGTCATCTTCACTGTAGCCACAGACGCTTTCCCGCGATAGTAGTCAAAGGCGGCCCGCACCAGGGCTTCGGGGTCCTGGGCGAATGCTGTGGTACCCAGGGTGATGACAATGGACACTGTCAAACAGGTCATAAAGATTGTCGATTTTTTCATAATTAACCTTTCAGGTGCGTTTCGTCTGGGAGTGCATTTCCTCTGTTACAGCTCAACACCGGCTCCTCCGGCCATACCCCTGATGACAATGGCCACATAGTTTCTGGCCGTGGTCAAAGGATCAAAGGTGTCGTCAAACCACGCCTGCAGCAGCAGTGCGTCCCAGCTTCCAACCAAGGCGGCGGCCACCGACTCGGGGACCACGTCTTCCTGGAATTCACCGTGCTGAATGCCCTCTCGGACCAGGGCCGCAACAACGGTTCGGAAATCTTCGTATGCCTGTCTGAAGTACCCCTTGAAGCGCTTCCTCATTTGTGAAGAGGCTGAGGCTGCCCAGAATTCCATGACCAGCGAGAAGAGGTCCTTCATCTCGAGCCACGACTGCATCACCGATTCGCTCAGGATGGTCAACCGCTCGGATGTGGAGCCTCCCAGTGCGGAGATACTCACCTTCGCAGCTGCCTCAGTTTCCCGGGCGTACCACTCGAAGACGGAGAAGAAAAGATCTTCCTTGCTGTCAAAGTACTCGTAGAGAGTCCCCTTTCCTATGCGGGCATGATCGGCGATATCCGCCATCATGGTGCCCGAAAACCCCTTCTCTGCAAAAACCCGCGCTGCGGCGTGGATAATGTGAGCCTTCTTTTGTTGTTTTTTGTGTTCGGCTGAAAGCATGGTGTTTTCTATTGTATTTGGCCGACCAGTCGGTCAGATATGTCAACTGATTATTAATGCTTTAATATTCTACCAAATTTTACCGACCAGCGGGTCAGTTTTTAAATATCAGGGGTGAGAACGTGTGTCAAGAAAAAACTTCTGGACCCGATGCTCCTTAGATGTTAACAGAGTGCTCAGAGACGGGCTAGAAGGGGTAACGTATTGGTATCAGAGGAGAACCTATTGCGTGAGTATCCCGATCACCCACGGGTGGCTGTGGGGG
>JAQBAU010000159.1:0-3582 GCA_032126655.1 Desulfobacterales bacterium | reverse complement strand
TGACTGATCGACAGGCCCAGACCGGTTCCCTTGAGGCGCTTCTTGGTCGTGAAGAAAGGCTCAAAGATCCTGCCCCTGTGTTCGTCGGCAATCCCGCCGCCCGTGTCCGAACACGCGATCCGGACGTCGTTCGTCTCAGGGGCCAAATCTGTAGAGAGAGTAAGCGTCCCTTGCCCCCCCATGGATTCTCCTGCATTGATGATGAGGTTCATGAAGAGTTGTCCGAGTTTGCTTTCATCCCCTTTGACGTTTGGGAGGGCGGGATCAAGGTGGCTCTCAATGGAAATCCCTTTGAAAAGTACGTGATCTTCTATGAACCCTACGACGTCCCGGAGAGTCCTGTTGACGTCAACCGGACTCATCTCCAGTATTTCGTTGTTGGCAAAATCAATAAGGCCCTGCAAGATTATCTTACACCGATGTGCGAGCTTGTTAATCTTTTGCACATTTTCCCGGAGCGGATCGCGTAGGTCCATATCATCCAGAAGAAGGTGGCTGTACATCAAGATGCCGCCAAGCGGGGTATTCAATTCATGGGCAATCTCGGTGGCTAGTCTCTCACTCGCCTTCAGGCGCTCAACGGCGAGGAGTTCGTCTTGCTTTTTGGAGTTTCTCATCTCTCAAATAGAATCCGATTTGACTCTCTGTATCCTTACGATCAAATAGTACCACACACGAATATTACATAACACGCTATTAGTAAAGGATTTTTTCCCAAATCCTGGAAGCCTGGGGCCGTGAAATGCATCCCGGAGAGGTCCTGGTCCACCCAGGATTTTCTACTTGGGAGGCTGCTCGCGAGGTTATCTCCATTTGGGCTTGCGTTTCTCCAGAAAGGCTCGTATGCCCTCCTCACCATCACCGTGGGCAACACATCTAGAGATCCCCACCCGTTCATTTTCAAGCTGCGCCTCCAGGCTCGTGTGAAAGGAATCCAACATGAGTCTTTTGCACACCCCAAAGGCGAGCAGAGAGGATTCTCCGAACCGGAACGCCATGTCTTTGGCAACCTCAAGCACCTGACCGTCCTCTGCCACCTCCGTGACCAGTCCCCAGGCCAGGGCTTGTTCTGCGGGGATCGGTTTGTCAAATGCGACGATTTCCATAGCCCGTGCCAGGCCGACAAGCCTTGGAAGGATGAAGCTGGTACCGCCGTCAACAGACAGCCCATGCGACGTGTATGCCTGTATGAGGGTGGCAGAGCTTCCCATGACACGAAAGTCGCAAGCCAGGGCCAAAGACAAACCGCCCCCTGCAGCGACCCCGTTTATGGCTGCAATGACCGGTTTTTTCATGCGCCGTATTTCCTCAACGACCTGGTGAAAAAGAGTAGCCAGTTCATATACGCCTTGAGCGGCGCCCTTTGGGAAGTCGTGAATCGATCTAAGGTCCCCGCCTGAGCAAAAGACCTTGCCTTCCCCTGTGATCACGACAGCACGCACCGCTTTGTCGAAGCTAAGATCTGACAAGGCCCCGGCAAGCAGTGTCAACATTTCCTCATTAACCGCATTATAGACTTTCGGGCGGTTCAGGGTGACCAATGCCACCCCATTCTCTTTGATCGTATGCACACTGGGTTTCATAAGCATCCTCCAAATCCTCAAGCTGTTCTAGAATGTATAACCTATTGAAAAATGAAGCCTGCCGGCACTTTCCCCCGGCTTTCGATCCAGCTTCACCCCATAGAGAAGACCGATAGGCCCAATCGGTGTCACATACCGTAGCCCTGCGCCTACCGAGCTCCGAAATTCGTCTGAGATCGTCTCATCGTATGTATCCCTCACAGCGCCTACGTCATAGAACGTAGCCAACTCAAAGTTGTGGCCAAGGTCGATCCTGGCTTCCATACTTCCGGCCACGGCAGACCGACCTCCAACGGCATTTCCGTCCTTGTCATAACGGAGAAGGTTCTCGTCAAACCCCCGCACATCCGACGTGCCGCCCAGAAAGAAGAGCTGATCATCCGGAACCTTGTCTGTTGCTCCATACGGATCAAGGTAACCAGCCCGGCCAAGCCACGCAAAGGTCAACCGATGAAAGGGGGTCCAATAGTATCTCAAGTCGAGGCGATATTTGATGAAATCGTCCAGATCGTTCGATAGTCCTTTGGAAAGATCAACCGATAACTGACACAGCGTTCCCTTTTGGGGACGCACAAAGGAATCCCTTGTGTCGTAATTGATTGAAGGCGTTGTAACAAGGATGCTTCTCGGGTCGAATGCTTCGTTGTCATCAACAAACCCTTTTGTTTCCAACCCACCGGAATCTCGTCTAAACTGCTCTCGTCGTTCAAAACGGAGGCCCAGCCCTGTGGTTATGTGTTGAAGCCAATTCCGTTCAAAGAAGACAGATGAGGCGCAGGTCCTGGTTCCGAAATCTTGATTGAATTCTTCCCTTTGTTCGGCTGAGGCGCCAAGGGTCCCCGAAATCCGGGAGCCAAACAGTCTCGGTTCTCGGATCCCCAACTCTCCCCGATAGCCGATTTGGCTTACTTCTCCTCCTATCCATCCGTCCTTGTTGGACCCGAACAGATTGTGGTCCCCTGTTCCTGTGTGGCCAAAAAGTCCCCTCTCGGAGTCGTATCCCCCGCCCACTTCAAAGAAATACGGTTTCTTTTCCTCGACTTCGATGAAGAGGTTGATTTCTTCCTGTCTTTCTTTCAGCCCGACTGCCTTGAACTCTACGGCATTGAAAAGTTGCAGGTTGCGGATATTGCGCTGTCCTTGGAGCATCTTTGTCAATGAGAAGGGCCCTCCCGCCTGCATGCCGAGTTCGCTTTGAAGGATTTTCTCTTTGGTTCGCAAGTTACCGGTATAATACACCTGTCCCATTTCCACGTATGGTCCTTCATCCACGGTATATCTGACTTGTGCTTTGGAGTGATCTTCGCTTAGCGAAAAGTCTCCCTGTACATTGATATAAGGATACCCTTTTTCAGCGATTAATGCAGACAACGTGTTTTCATCGCTTTGGATAATGTATTTGCGAAATGGTTCCCCTTCTTTCAGCAGGATCGCTTCACGGACCCCTTCCTCTGAAAGAAGCGTGACGCCAGTAACCTGCACGGAAGAAACGATCGTTTGGACGCCTTCATTTATTGTAAGATGGATCGCCACATGTGTTCTGTCTTCGCTCCACGTCACTTCTTTGGCAACTTCAACATCCATATAACCATGTTTTTGATAAAGCGCCTTGATCACATTCAGGTCATCTTCAAGGGTCTCAGGTACGAAGACACCTTCTTGACGGAATCCGGGTAAGCGGGTAAGCATCTGTTTCTTGATCTTCTCGTCGTCAAACGCCGTGTTTCCTGAAAACCTGATTGATTCAACAATCGAACAGGGCCCTTCATCAATAACCAACCGGAGCATCCGAACGGTTTGGCCCCCGTTCCCCGTTGTATTGTCTTCAATCCTTATGCGGGTTTCGAGATAGCCGGCCTTCCCGTACCGTTCCAAAATGTTCCTCATGCTCTTTTTCAGTCTGAGATCGTTCTTGATCCCTTTTTCAAAAAGGACCAAGTCTTCTTTCAGCGTGCGGTTCCAAAACCTCTCGTTGCCGACAAACGCAATGTCATAGCGG
>JAQBAU010000158.1:0-5860 GCA_032126655.1 Desulfobacterales bacterium | reverse complement strand
AGTATTGCCGAGAGTAGTTATGACAGGGCATTTGATGAATACAAATCCCTGCAAAGCGAACTACTCCGCACCGAGGCTGATATCGAAATCCTGAAGGATGATATCCGGAGCAAAACAGTCGTCGCCCCTTTTTCAGGATTTGTTGCCGAAGAGCACACGCAGGTAGGCGAGTGGATAGATGTGGGCGGTCCAGTAGTGTCCCTACTGGACCTGGGACACGTCCGCATTATTGTTGATGTGCCCGAGCGTTACGCCATGCAGCTTTCTCAAGACAGCCCGGTACGGGTAACGGTGACAAGCCTGTCGGATAACACATTTTCCGGAAAGATCTCTGCTGTTCTCCCGGAAGGCGACATGAATGCCCGTACGTTTCCGGTTCGAATCGAACTGGCTAACCCGGACCTGAAGGTCAAGAGCGGCATGGAGGCCACAGCAACATTCAGTTTGGGAACCAAAAGGAAGGCTCTCCTGGTCCCCAAGGACGCCATCGTGACAGCAGGAACGAATCGAATGGTGTATGTCGTGGCCGGTGGTGTAGCACAGCCCGCACCAATCCAAGTCATTGGTTACTACAACGGTAATGTGGCGGTCGAAGGGCCTCTCCAGCCAGGAGCTCCGGTGGTCATCCGCGGAAACGAGCGCTTGAGGCCGGGACAACCGGTTCAGATAATGGAGTAACTCTCTGGGGAATTGGAATGGTAAGGGTTGGACCGTTGAAAATCTATATTATGCCGGGGAATCCGTATTAGACACTTTAGCGCACTCTAGGCATTTTAGGCCTTTAGGCACTTCGTAGACTTTAGCTCACTTCAGTTCACTTTAGGCACTTATTTCTCATGAAACTCGTTGAAACTGCCATCAAAAAACCCGTAACTGTCACTGTCGGGGTCATCCTGTTGGTGATGTTTGGCCTTCTGGCTCTGTTCAGGATTCCTATTCAATTAACGCCCAACGTCGACATGCCGGAGGTTTCCGTGGAAACCTTCTGGAACGGGGCAAGCCCTTTAGAGGTAGAACGGGAGATTGTCGATGTCCAGGAAGACGAACTCAAGAACGTCGAAGGACTCGACAAGATGACAAGCGAAAGCAGTGACAGTGTGTCATACATCAACCTGATGTTTGAGATAGGTACCGACACGGATGCGGCCCTTCTCAAGGTTTCGCACAAGCTCGATCAGGTCATGGAATACCCGGATGATGTTGAAAAGCCAGTTATTAAGTCAGGAGGGCGCTTTGAGAGCGCGATTGCCTGGATGATCCTTCAGGCCGGTGAGGGATATGAAGGTGTCCTCAGTCATGAATACGACTTTATTGACGAGTACGTTAAGCCTCGCCTGGAGCGAATTTCAGGCGTGGCCTCGTCCAACATTTACGGGGGGAAAGAGCGGGAGCTGCAGGTAATCGTCGATTCAGACGCCCTGGCTGCCAGGAACATCACCATCCCCGAACTGATGATGGCGTTGGATGTGGAAAACAGAAATATCAGCGCAGGCAACTTTGATGAGGGGAAGCGGCGCTACATTGCACGAACAGTAGGGGAATACGGAGCACCGGAAGATGTGGCCAAGGTTATTGTCAAAAGGGTCAACGGGGTTCCGATCACGGTAGGCGACGTGGCGGACGTGTCCCTTGGGTATGCAGACTTACAAGTAGCCGTTCGGCATGAAGGGGTTCCCACCATTGTGTTGAACGCAGTGCGCGAAACAGGCTCAAACGTCCTTGTCGTGATGGACAACATCCGGGAGGCCTTGGACGAACTGAATAACGGCATCCTGAAGGATCGCAAACTGAAAATCGAACTGGCCTATGACGAAACGCACTATATCTATGGGGCCATTGCCCTGGTGCGAAAGAATATTTTTGTTGGGGGCACACTGGCCATCATTGTCCTTCTGATTTTTCTCCGGAGTTTTGCCAGCACCTTGATTGTCTCCCTTGCCATCCCGATCAGCGTGGTGGGGACTTTTCTCGTGATGACTCTGCTGGGACGCAATATCAATGTGGTGAGCCTTGCCGGGATGAGCTTCGCCATCGGCGTGGTGGTAGACAACTCCATCGTGGTCTTTGAAAATATCTTTCGTCACCGCGAGATGGGGAAATCTAGTTTCCAGGCCGCCCGTGACGGCACGGTCGAGGTTTGGGGCGCAGTCCTTGCCAGTACCCTGACAACTGTTGCCGTTTTTGTCCCGATTCTCTTTGTGAAGGAGGAGGCCGGGCAGCTCTTCAGGGACATAGCCATTGCCATAAGCAGCTCAGTGGTGCTGAGCCTGGTGGTTTCGATTACGGTGATACCCGCACTCTCCTCGAGAATACTTGGGGAGGTCCAGCGGACTGAAGCACCTCGCATACGGCGATGGTCCATTTACTACATGGCCTCAAGGATCACCAACGGGATAACAACATTTATCTACTGGATGTGCGGTCGGGTATCAGCTCGGCTTGGACTGGCTGTAGTAATGACCGTTCTGGCTATCGGCATGGCCTGGCTGCTGATGCCGAAGACAGAATACCTGCCACAAGGAAACAGAGAGCTTTTGTTCGGCCTCCTTTTGCCGCCTCCCGGATACAATCTGGAAGAGTTCAATGAGATTGCAAGGACCATAGAAGAGGGTGTATTGCCCCTGATTTCGCATGACGGTGAAAGTGACGTTGCCAATCAACTCAACCTGCCCGAAGTAAAAAACATGTTCTATGTCGCATTTGGACAGATGGCATTCTTTGGCGTTATCTCAGCCGACCAGCAAAGAACGGCTGAACTCCTTCCTTATGTATATGGCATCCTGGGAAAAATCCCAGGGATGATCGGCATCGTCCAGCAGCCAAGTCTGTTTGAACGGGGTGTCGGCGCAGGGAGGTCAATTGATATCGAGATCAAGGGCCCGGACCTGGAGCGGCTTATCATGCTCGGCCGACAGATATTCGGTCAGGTCATGCAGCTCATCCCCAACGCTCAGATGCGTCCCATACCGAGCCTCGATCTGGGCAACCCTGAAATGCGCGTGATCCCCAACCGCGATCGCCTGACTCGCCTAGGCATGACTACAGTCGACCTGGGTCGAACCGTAGACGCGCTCGTGGATGGCACCAAGGCAAGCAACTATCGTCTTTACGGAGACGAAATCGATCTGATCGTAAAAGGACAGGAGAATACGCTCAAACGAACGCAGGATCTGGCCGCACTCCCGGTTCAGACCCCCATAGGTGAGAGGGTGACCTTGGGATCTTTGGCTGAGATTCGCCTGGAGGAAGGGCCGACCCAGATTAACCACATCAATTCGGAGCGCGCCATCACAATTCAGGTCATCCCCCCAACAGACATCCCCCTGGAAACCGCCATGGCCACAATTAGCGATAAGGTCGTGGGTCCCATCAAGGAGAGCGGAGAACTGGGAACCCTTTACCGGATTGAGCTGAGCGGGACGGCGGATGATCTCGTGAAGACGCGGCGGTCACTTCAGTGGAATTTGATTCTGGCCATTATCATAAGCTATCTCTTGATGTCCGCCCTGTTTGAGAACTTCTTCTATCCCTTAATCATTATGTTTAGCGTCCCACTGGCTGCAGCGGGTGGGTTCGTCGGCCTTCTGCTTGTGAATCTCTTTGTCGCCCCTCAGCCCCTGGACGTCATCACGATGCTTGGCTTTGTGATCTTGGTGGGCATTGTTGTCAACAATGCGATTCTCATTGTCCACCAGGCCCTTAACAATATGCGCGACAGCAACATGCCCTCCAGGGAAGCGATTCGGGAATCGGTTCGCAGCCGTATTCGGCCCATTTATATGAGTTCCATAACAAGCGTTTTTGGCATGCTCCCTTTGGTCCTTTTCCCGGGAGCCGGTTCAGAGTTCTACCGAGGCCTTGGCAGCGTGGTGGTTGGCGGTCTTCTGGTCTCCACCGTGTTCACGATTTTTCTGGTCCCTGCCCTCTTGAGTCTGGTCCTCGACGCCGGTGCGGCAATCAAGACGCGTTATCAGAGACAAAGTCCTTAGGGCATCGCCATTTGTCCCGTGCCAGAACAAATGACCAGTGACTACCAAGGTAAGAATGGTGGCAAAGCCACTTAATGTCTATCCATTGAGACAGTTATAGCAATTTGGAAACGTGGAAAACCAAACCAGGCCAGCCACTCCCCCTTGGAGCCACAGTGACTCCAGAGGGCGTAAACTTCTCCGTCTTCTCGCGACACGCCACATCCCTCTCTCTCGTCCTCTTTGAGAAAGCCAGCTCAGAACCCGTTGCTGAGATTCCTCTATATCCTGATATCAACAGGACCGGCGATATCTGGCACATCTTTATCGTCGGGTTAGACCTATCCCTCCGATATGGGTACAGAGCGGATGGGCCCTATGACCCCACAGGGAAAGGACACTGGTTCAATAAAGAGAACCTTCTCCTCGACCCGTATGCCCGGGCTCTGGGAGGGGGCCAAGTCTGGGGTCTGAGGGCGGTTCAGCAGCATTGCTGCATTGTTTCAGATGCCTTTGACTGGGAAGGCGATCGCCCGCTCAATCTGCACCTTAAAGACAGCGTCATCTACGAGCTTCACGTCCGGGGATACACGGTTCATGAGTCTTCAGGGATCAACAACCGTGGCACCTACAGAGGGCTCGTGGAAAAAATACCCTACATAAAGTCTCTGGGTGTCACGGCCGTAGAATTGTTGCCCGTCTTTGAATTCAACGAACTGGAGAACAAGAACCTTAATCCCAGGACCAGGCAGCCGCTGAAGAACTTCTGGGGTTACAGTACCATGGCTTTCTTTGCCCCCAAGGCGTCCTATGCCTCAGATGGTTGGGACGGAAACCAGGTGAGAGAATTCAAAGAGATGGTCAAGGCCTTTCATGGTTCAGGCCTGGAGGTCCTCATTGACGTGGTCTTCAATCACACGGCAGAGGGAGGTGCGGACGGGCCGGTCATCAGCTTCCGCGGATTAGATAATGTGGAGTACTACTGCCTCGACGCGAAATCAAAAGAGTACCTGAATCTCTCAGGCTGTGGCAACACGGTCAACTGTAACCATCCTGTGGTTCAAGCCTTTATCTTGGATTGCCTTCGGTACTGGGTCCTGGAAATGCACGTGGACGGGTTTCGTTTTGACCTGGCCACAATCCTCCGCAGAGACAACGAGTGTGGGCTTCTTGCTGGCCCTTCACTGGTCGATGCCATAGAAAAAGACCCCGTGCTCGCCCGAAGCAAGATCATTGCCGAGGCGTGGGATACGCAGATCAGCCAGGTGGGGGCGTTTCCGGGACGCTGGGCCGAGTGGAACGCCCACTACAAAGACGACGTGAGACGATTCGTCCGGGGTGAGCCGGGAATGGTACCCGTGCTGGCCACGCGTATTGGAGGAAGCTCTGATCTCTACCAGGGAAACGGGCGGCGTCCGTACAACAGCATCAACTACATCACCTGCCATGACGGTTTTACGCTCTATGATCTGGTGTCTTACGAACACAAGCACAATACGGAAAACGGTGAAAATAACCGGGACGGGAGTGACCAGAACTACAGCTCAAACAGTGGTGTCGAAGGCGCAACCAATGACCCTGTTGTGAATGCCCTGAGGTTGCGCCGGATGAAGACCTTTGTAACCATTCTCATGGTCTCCCACGGCGTGCCCATGATCATGGCCGGTGACGAGTTCGGCCGAACTCAGCGGGGAAACAACAATCCCTATTGCCAGGACAATGAGACGAGTTGGGTCGACTGGCACCTCACAGAAACGAATGCCGGCCTGCTAAGGTTTTTCCGGAAAATCATCGCATTGAGGAACCGACATCCCGTGTTCCGCAGGTCCCGTTTTCTAACCGGTCAGGACACCAATCGCGATCAGTACCCTGACGTGAGCTGGCACGGCTTC
>JAQBAU010000157.1:0-30679 GCA_032126655.1 Desulfobacterales bacterium | reverse complement strand
TGGCAGCTGGGCATTGAACTGCTTCAACACCTTGAGGGTCACGGCCTCATGAATGGTGTTCACCTCGTCATCTGTGAGATTTCTCTCGAAAGATCGATAGGTGAACCGCAAGGCCATACTCTTCTTCCCTTCGGGGATTGGAGGGCCCTTGTATATGTCAAAGACCTCCACCCGCTCGATAAGCTCTTGGCCCAGGCCTGCTATGAAGTCCAGAACGCCCTGCGCCTCTGAATGATCGTCTGCGATCAAGGCAATATCCCTGGTCGTGGCGGGGAAACGGGAAAGGGCTTCCGCATGCTTTTCCTCAGACACATGGTCTATGAGGAGGTCGAGGTTGAGGTCAAAGCAATAGGTCGCTTCTTTCAGTCCAAAATTTGTCAGAACCTGTCTGGACAGTTGTCCTACGGTACCCAGGACTTGGTTGTCTACACTAATGTGCGCAGCATGCCCCGGTCTTAGATACGGAAAATCGGAACTGGTCAAAGGAGTAAAACGGACTCCGTTTATGTTCAGTCCCGCACAGACAACTTCGACCACGCCTTTCATATCATAGAAGTCGATTTTTGTTTCCTTAAAATGCCAACTTTTTTCATAACGCTCGCCGGTCCAGAGGCCGGATACCATTTCCACTTCGTCCGGGAGCTGATCCTGGCCGGTCTTCATGAAGGTCTTGCCCAGTTCAAAAACCCTCAGGTTCTCATTTCGCTGGGTGCTATTTCGATACAAAGTGAACAGAAGGCCGGGCAGCAGAGATGTCCGCATGACTTCTTGATCTTCTGTGAGGGGATTCAGGATCGACACCATCTGGCGGCGCCGATCTTCACTGCCGAGCGTGAGTCGGTCGCAGGCATCCCGGCCGATGAAGCTGTAAGTGACGATCTCTGAAAATCCACAGCCGGCAAGCAGCTCTCGAAGACGGGTCCGGACTTGAAGATTCTTCCCTGGTTTCCTGGCTACAGCTTCAGGCACAGGATGGGTGGTCGGAATTTGATCATATCCCCACAGACGGGCTACCTCTTCCATCAAGTCCTCAGGCCGCGCAATGTCCACTCGAAAGGTAGGCGGTGTGACTTTGAGCCGGTCTCTGTCCACACGTTCTACGTCTGCTTCTACTGATTTCAGGTAGGTCTCGACCTTACCTCGGCTCAGACGTGTGCCCAGAAGCCGGTTTGTCCGCTTAACACTGACCTCTATCACCTTTTCAGGAAACTCTCCGGGAAAGACATCAACGACCCCCTTCGCAAGCCTTCCACCTCCCAATTCCACTATGAGCTGAGCCGAACGGTCCAGTGCAGTTCTGACACCAACCGGGTCCACGCCCCGCTCAAACCGGTATGATGACTCGGTACTTAGGCCGAGCCGTTTGGCGGTGCGGCGAGTTGTGATGGGATTGAAATAGGCACTTTCAATGAGGACGTTTCTCGTGTCGTCTTCGATTTCTGACTCCAGCCCGCCCATGATCCCGGCCAGGGCCACCGGCCCGTCGCCGTCGCATATCATGAGCATATCAGAAGCGAGAGAACGTTCCATGCCGTCCAGGGTCTTGAAAGTTTGGCCTTCCTCAGCTGTTTTCACAACGATCCGATGCTGGGCCAAGCGGTCAAAATCAAAGGCATGGAGCGGTTGCCCCGTCTCCATGAGAACGAAATTGGTTACATCCACTAAGTTGTTGATGGCCCGAAGTCCGACTGAGTGCAACCTGTCCTGAAGCCAGAACGGAGACGGTCCAACCTTGACGTTTGTGACCACTCTGGCCGCATACCTGGGACAATGCTCCGGAGCTTCGATGGTCACGGATGTCAGATCATCGATAGGGGTTTCTCCCTGCGGGAGCTTCACCTCAGGGCGTTTCAAACGAGTCTTAAGGAGGGCTGCGACCTCTCGGGCAATGCCGATCACACTGAGGCAGTCAGAACGGTTAGGCGTAAGGTCAAACTCCATGACGGTGTCGGAAAGACCTAGGGCTGCGGTAACTCCAAGTCCCGGCTTGGCTTCTTTTGGTAGCAAGAGGATGCCCGATCTATCTGCTCCCACGGCAAGTTCCGCCTCGGAGCACAACATCCCCTCTGAAGTTTGACCCCGAATATCTGCGGCTTCAACGGTAAGGCCTGAAAGGAGCTTCACTCCAGGAAGTGCTACCGGTGCAAGGCACCCTTTTTTCACATTGGGGGCCCCGCACACAATCTGCCTGACTCCTGTGCCCACATCCACCCGGCAGACAGAAAGTGTATCGGCGTCAGGATGGGGAGTAATTTCAGTGACAGCTCCCACCACGACGCCGTCCAGATAAGCATAACGATCTGTAAGCGCATCCACCTCAAGCCCGGCCATGGTTAACGCTTCGGCCAGCTTGGGCAGGTCCGTGTCGATCGTCACATAATCTTGGAGCCAGCTTAGACTTATTTTCATGATAGAAACAGTGCCTAGAGTGAACTAAAGTGCCTAGCGTGCCTAAAGTTGAAAAGACAAAGCCACTTCTGAAAAAGTCTTTCTTAATTCCTTAACTTTAGTGCACTTTAGGCATTTTAGGCACTTTAGCGCACTTCTACATCTCCCGTGTTATCTTGTTTTACGTTTCCAAATTATTAACCCGAATGACTAGAACTGAGCAAGAAACCGTATATCGTTCTCGTAGAATCTCCTGATGTCTTCTATTCCGTACTTGAGCATGGCGATGCGTTCGATTCCCATGCCAAATGCGAAACCGGTGTAGCGGTCTGTATCATAACCTACCATTTCGAACACCGCCGGATGGACCATGCCGGCCCCGATAACCTCCAGCCACCCGGTGTGGGAACAGACGCGACATCCGCTGCCGCGGCAGATTACGCACAGGATGTCGACCTCTGCACTCGGCTCTGTGAACGGAAAGAAGCTGGGACGAAAACGCAGGCTCGTCTCCTCATCAAAAATCTGGTGAACGAAAGTGGTGAGGATGCCTTTCAGGTCTCCAAAGGATACGCCTTCCTGGACCATCAGTCCTTCTACTTGATGAAACATCGGTGTGTGCGAGACATCAGAATCCACCCGGTAGGCCTTGCCAGGGGCAATAATGCAAACTGGTGGGGGCTGCGATTCCATAACCCGCACCTGGATTGGCGAGGTATGGGTCCTCAAAACGGTGTTTTCGGAGATATAAAAGGTGTCCTGCATGTCACGGGCAGGATGGTCCCGGGGTATGTTAAGTGCCTCGAAGTTGTAATAATCCAATTCTACGTCAGGACCTTCTACGGTCTCAAAGCCAAGCCTTTGGAAGATTTCGCATATGGCATAGGTAGTCTGAGTAATCGGGTGAAGCCGACCCATAGCAGGGGGCCGTCCAGGGAGGGTGACATCCAAGGTCTCTCTTGAAGACTCTGCCAGGTCCGCCTCAATATCTCGCGCAGCTCTCTTGAGTGCCTCCTCCAGCTTTTCTTTTGTTTGATTAGCAAGTTTCCCCGCCTCGGGTCTTTCCTCCGAGGGCAGGCCGGGTATCTTTCGCAAGAAGACTGTCAAAACCCCTTTGCGTCCCAAATACCGGGCTCTCAAGGCCTTGACCTCTTCCAGATCTGACGCCCTTTCTGCGGCCTCCAGGGCCTCCTTTTCTATTTTCTCAACCTCTGACTTCATGGGTTATTCGTGATTGGTGAATTGTGAACCGAATAACGATTTTCGGTTTACGATTCCTGGCCTGCGGCAATGGCGGCCAGATGAGAGAAGCCGTCTGGGTCTGAGATGGCCAGGTCGGCCAATACCTTCCGATCAACCTCCACCTGCGCCCGTTTCAATCCCTGCATGAAGCGACTGTATGACAAGTTGTTAAGGCGTGCCGCGGCGTTAATTCGCGAAATCCACAGTCTCCTGAAATCTCGCTTCCGTGTTCTGCGGTCCCTGTAAGCATACTGCAGGGCCTTATCTACGGCATCTGCTGCCGTCCGGTACAGCTTGCTCCGGCCGCCACGATAACCTTTGGCAAGTTTCAGTATCTTTTTTCTTCTCTTTCTAGCCTTGAACCCTCTTTTGACTCGCATGAATGTCCTCCTATTTCATAAATCGTGAACCGGATCTCAAGTGCAATTTACGCTAAAGCATTGTTCGTTGACCGTTATCCGTGAATGCGGTGCCTATCCGTAGTATAAGTGCCCTAAAGTGCCTAAAGTAAAAAGAACAAGACGAATCTTCACAAAAAAATCTCTTCATGTTTCCCTCAACTTCGCCTAACCACACATCCCGCTACACCGGTCTTTCACAGAGAGCCATGCTCCTGCCGACCGCCTTCAACTTTAGCGCACTCTAGGCGCTTTAGGCATTTTAGCGCACTTCTCCTGTCCGACTCAACCATATGGCATCAATTTCTTCAACTGAGCTGTGTTGCTCTTGTCAATTATTGCAGGCTTTCGAAGCCCCCGCTTCCTTTTGGATGACTTCTTCGTCAGAATATGGTTTGCATGCGACTTGGAATAAACTATCTTACCTTTTGCGGTCACCTTGAAACGTTTCGCTGCACCACGGTTTGTTTTCATTTTTGGCATTGTTTCTTCCCTTTGCTTTATCTTAAGGCCCAGGTCTTCTCGGCTGAGCCTATCATATATACTTACTATTCCACGGCTTTCCTGCTAGAAGCCATTTCAAAATCCAATCTATCTCCCCATGGTCCCGCCGCTGACGGGATTGAGGGCTCCCTCAAAATTCTTTTGCCTCATCCCGGTTACAGTGGGACTGCGCTTTTTCACTTGTCCGCCATAGCTTTGTTGGCGACGGCGGATCGGCCCTCGCCTTGCCCTCGAACGCGATCTGAGGTTTTGAACTGCAGTAGCGAGCGCATTCCCTGTCCCGCCGTGGCGGGACAGCAGGGTTAGCGAGCGAATCTAAAAACAGCATAATTCCTTACAGTCGAAGATTCCCTGCAGCTCACTGCAGGGAGCTTCAAAAGGCTTCCTGCAATTGTTGGATCCGATGAGGGAATTCAGCGGGGAGTCTACTTGGGGGCAAGGACCATGATCATTATGCGGCCCTCTTTTCTGGCTGACTGCTCCACGACGGCAAATTCTGATGTTGCCTCAATCACACGTTGAAGCAATGTTACCCCGGCATCAGTGTGGGCATTCTCCCGTCCCCTGAAGACGACCGTAACCTTCACCTTGTCCCGATTATCCAGGAAGCGCTTTGCATGACGCATCTTAACCTGGAAGTCGTGTTCTCCAGTCCTGGGACGCAGTTTTATCTCTTTGACTTGAAAGGTTGACTGACGTTTCTTGGACTCTTGAAGCTTTTTGTTCTGTTGATACTTGTACCGGCCGTAGTCCATGATTCGGCAAACCGGCGGGCTAACATTAGGAGACACCTCAACCAGATCCAATCCATGTGATGCTGCTCTTTCCAAAGCCTCCACGGTCGGAATGACCCCGAGTTGCTTGCCCTCCGGGTCTATCAGCCGTACCTCTTTGGCCCGAATCCTTCGGTTTACATTGATGCGTTTAGCTATATTCTTCACCTCCTTGAGAGTCTGCGGATGTTAACTATACAGATCCTAATACTATACAACAAAGGGCCGAGACAAGGATTTTTGGCTCGTTACCCAACAAAAATTGGACGTTTAGAAAGCAAGCGTGGCAATGGTAAACTCAAGAAAGGTTTCCCCTGCATCTGTGGCTCAATCTCCCCAAGGAGTTCGGTCAGGGTCATCTTTCTCTGAGCCCCGGCCCTGGTTCGCACGCTGAGGCGTTGTTCTGCAACCTCTTTTGCACCCAGAACCACTATGTACGGGGTCCACTCCCTTTCTGCGTCTCTAATCTTCCGACCCATGGGGATGTCCCGATCGTCGTAGTCGATTCGGTACGGAACGCTCTCCAAAATTTCCCTGCAGGCCACATCGAATTTTTCAGATACGGGAATCAGTCGCAACTGAGTAGGGGCCAGCCAGAACGGAAATTCGGCTTTCTCTCCTCTGCGCATCCGCATAGCTTGGGTCTCGAGTATAGCGTAGATGACCCGGTCTATGGAGCCGGAGATAGAGGAGTGCAAGAGGAGGGGATGTTGCTTTTCTCCCTTGTTGTCCACATAAGTGATGTCAAATCTTTCTGTGTTCTCAACATCTATCTGGACGGTTGCCAGGCAGGCCGCTTTATCGAGAGCGTCAATGAAATTGAATTCAAGTTTTGCTACGAAGTAAAAGAATCGTTCATCCCACAATTCAATGAGGGCTGGGCGGTCACAGCGGACGGCCAGCTCATTGACAAAGGATTGATTCTGGTCACCAAAATCGCGGACAAACCTAATGGCTACTTCAAAATCAAGTTCAAAGCCCCCCATACATTGAATGGCCAACTCCGTCTGCTGCAAGAATTCTTCTTTGGCCTGTTCCATGTCTTTGGCCAGGGTATGAAGGTCGGGCATGGTAAAAGTTCGCAAGCGTTTTAGGCCTGACAGTTCGCCGGATTGCTCGCGTCTGAATGAGTAATGAGTCAACTCATAGAGCTTACAGGGCAGGTGGTGGTGAGAGATCTGCATGTCGTGCTGAATCAAGTACTGCCCAAAGCATGCTGCAAACCGGAGAAAATACTCCTTCTGGTCCGAAAGGAGTACATATTGTCGCGCCGGAAAACGCTGCAGGTAGAGGTTCAGCTTGGGGTGCTGGTAATCATACATAATGGGGGTTTCTACCTTCATTCCGCCATGATCAATGACTAGCCCGTTCACATAGGTTTCGGCCAGGCTCTTCATTAACTGCCCCTTCGGGTACCATCGAAGATTTCCCGGGTCTGAGCCTGGCTCATAGTCGACCAGTTCCATGCGTCGCATCAATTCAATGTGCGGAGGTGCTTCGTCAGAGGCACGGGTTCCAGACGTCTCGTAATTGTATAACCGCTCCAGATTAGGACGCGAAGCAAATGAAAAATCTTCTGCCGACACCCGCGTTCCATCAGGTGTCATCACAGTCCAGTCAGACTTCAGGGTTTTTTCAGCCTTCAGGGCCTCCGACTCTTCGGCTTCAGCCCCTGCTTTGGCACCTTTGCCCGGTGCGATTGTCTTTGCCAACTCAGACAAAGGGTGCCCTTTGCAGACAATGTTAAAGGACTTGTAGTAACCAAAAGGTGCCCTTAGGATCTCAAAGCGATTTTGGCTTTGGAGCTGTTTACAGACTTCGTCCAGAAGGCGAACAGCCACACGGGGGGAAGAGAGCGTGCTTGACAGGTGAGCATATGGATAAACAACCAGATGACTTACTCCAATCTGGTCAGCAAGAGACAACACCTCTTCTGTAACCTGTCCGACTACGGAGTCCACATCGGCATCATCACCCTTTTCGGCTGCCATGAAGGCCACAAGACACTCGAGAGCTTCGCCCTGGCTGCCGGCCTTTTCCAGCTCGCTTGGCATCGCTACCGACGTCTCGCCCGTAACGCGAAATGAAAACTTGTCTGCATGAATCAGAAGAATGCGCATACTACCAATCCCGCGAAAGAACAAAAGGCATCTGAAGTATCATCTATCCAGATGCCTTCTATCGCTCATGGCTTTTTAGGTTGTAACAAAAGACGGCGTTGTCCGGTCCTCACATATTCTCATCTATCTTGGTAGGCACGGCGAGATTTGAACTCGCGACTTCTACCGTGTCAGGGTAGCGCTCTCCCCCTGAGCTACGTGCCTGTAAACTAAACTTGATTATCAACTATTCATACCAGTGTCAAGTCCAATAGAATACCCCCACTCACGGCCATGAACTGAGCCGCAGGGCAGGGCTGCCGTTAAGGTTCTTCCTGAAGGATATTCAGGCCCTTATAGATGTATTGTAACCCGGAGACCACGGTCATGGTAGCCGCAAACCAGAATAGTGCACTTTTTACCCCGTCTATGCCCGGAAAATAGTAACCCAACAGCACTGAAATCACACAGGCGACCTGGGCGACTGTGGTGATTTTGCTCAGGAGAGAGGGATTCGGTTCAAGTGTGTGGCCGGTTATAGTAACGAGGGCGACTCCGAACAAGATCACAATGTCCCGTGATATAACAATGACAGCCAACCAGCTTGGGATAAGCCCCTGGATGGCCAGGGTCACAAATGCCGTAACCAGCAGCAATTTGTCGGCGGCCGGGTCCAGGAAGGCTCCCAGTGTGGTTTTCTGACGAAAAAGGCGGGCTATTAGACCGTCCACGCCATCGCTCAACGCAGCAATGGCAAAGACCAACAAGGCATGATCGAAGAATCGTTTGATGAGAAAGATGGCAAAGAGCGGCGTCAACAGAACACGCAGAAGCGTGAGTGCGTTTGGAATGTTTATTGGAATAGTGCGCTTCAAAACCACCGAGTTCTAAAGGTGCTGCATTTTGTTTATGCTGCCCTATGGCTGCATTTTATCACGGTTCTGATTCCATCGCACCCACTCATCCATGTCCACTTCGGGGTCGAAACGAAACGGTTTTGAGACTGTTCCATCGGGGTAGACAACAATCTGCTGCATGGCTTGGACAATATACGTCCACTCTTGCATCGTCACGGGATGGGGACCGGCTACAGGATGGGGCCCCGAAACTGGGTGAGGGCCTTCAACCCCGCCCGGCTTGGAGATACTACCAGGCTTTTCGGCCGTCTCCGGGGGACTGCTCACGTGCACAGCTCCTTCGTAGACTTTGACGACAACCGAGGCGTCTGAATTCACATTCATTCTGTATGTGGTTCCCCGAATACCGGCGACGGCGTTCTGAGCTGAAACCTGAAATCTGCCACCCCCTCCCACCAGGTTGGAAACCTTTGCCCAGGTCTTTCCCAGCGCCGCGTGTACCTTGATATCTCGCTGCTTGGTCTGTTCATCGTAGTCAACTGAAATCAGCTCAAAGGTGGTCTTTTGGGCAAAACGCAGAAAGCTTCCGTCAGGCATAGCCAATTCGAGTCTAGCCTGCTCTCCGGTGGCGACACGATCTCCGTGAAGCAGAAGGTTCCCTCGGCTCAAGGGTTGTTTCAGATCCGTCTCCTTCCGAGAAAGCTCTGCGTTCCCCTCGATCAATGTAACCTCAGCTTTCTGACCTTCCATCTCAACGACTTCCGGTTCCTGAGCAAAACCTGTTGAGCCCACAGCAAGCAGGACCAGCGCAACCAGTGTGGGTAGAATGACTCCTGTTGTATGTTTCATCTTGCCTTCCATTGTTCGTTATTCGTCATTCATTATTGGTTATTCGTTCCTCGTATTGCCCCTCGTGCGTGCCCGTGGGTATCAGTTCAAGCAACACCCCTTCTTCTGAGACTTCAATGATGCTGACTGAGAGGTCATCAAAAGGCTGAAGCACGAGATCATCGGCTAGCGTCTTGGCATTTCCAGCAAATTCCACGTCCATCTTTGCCTCATCAGTAGTGATACTGAGCAAGTGCACGTTTTTGATACCCCGAATATCATTCTTAAGGTGTTTTCTAAACCTGACAAAATCGGCGTATTCCCTTATGCCCTTCACGACCAATCCTACTGAAACGGCTTGCTGCGGATCCTCACGCCACTTAGACATGATCTGCCTTGTGAGGTCTTGGGCAACCGCAGAAGCGGAAAGGGCAAGGGCTTCTCTCCCGCCGGCCCCGTCATCCCCGGTAACGACTCCCTTGGTTTCTTCGGATGATGCAACTATCATCCCATTGTCGGTCCTAACAGCCCGGGCAGACACCCGAGCCTGAATCGACCTCATGTTCATATCCGAGACGTTGCCGCTGTAGCGGGCCACACCCCCGCCAATGATGACAACATCAGCACCAAGCTGCTTCCCGAGGTTTGCAGCAGCGTCATCACTTATCTCGGGACGCATGTATTCTGGCGCCAGGTCAACATCGCGGTTGATCTCTGAGTGGTCAGTGATTGGAAAGCCCTTGTTGCGCATGTACTCGGAAAGGGCCTTTTCCGCGACCGAAAGATCTGAACCTGGAGAAGCTTGTCCCCACCAGTATGTTGGCGAGGACTGGCCAACATGCTGCTCTGACAAGAAGAACAAGAGCCTCGGCAGCTCCTTGTCCGTCATCAGCACACCCGTGGTTTGAAGCCTGTCCTGGATGGCGCTCAAATATACCGTAGCTCTTACCAACACACGATAATACCCCCCGGACGTTGACTCAGTCAGGACCTTGTAGTCACTGATGAACGCCTCGGTCTGATTGTATACCCGATCACTCAGGAGCTGGAAGTCCTCGACGACAGATGCCGTGGAAAGCACAAGACCAACTGCTTCTTCAACGACACCCCGCAAGGCATCTGCTATCGCATTACTTCTGGCTTTGGCCAGATCGTCGCTATAGATCGTGCCTCGCCCAATGACATCTACGGTCACAGGCCCTCTCATCTCACTCCCTGCAGCCGCATCCGCAGGGGATCCTATCTGGGCGCAGAAAGCGTCTTGCGGGAAGATAAGACTCCAAGACCGAAAGGCTTCCGGGGCCTGTCCTATTCCATTTAAGGCGCCTGCACACCCCAATATCAGCAAGATCAGAACAAATCGTTTTCTAAAGTCAATCATCTGTTATTGTCTTCAGTTTTTTGTCAAACGGTTGCGAAGCTCGTTACGTCTGACGTTTGAGGGTTACCGTGATTCCGCCAAGCGGGACGTAACCGATAAACGAGGAACGCCAGCGAACATCTATGGGTTAATTGCAGCTCCCAGCTTGCGAATGATCAGCAAGGCATCGGCTCCTGAAACCGAGCCCATTGGGTCAAACTCGCCTGTGGTGAGATCTTTGGTTTCCATAATGCCTCGCGTGGTACTGACCATGACAGCATTATAGTAGGGAAGATCACTCCTAAGATCCGGAAAAGGAGATGGGCTGCCAATAAATTTCGTGGCGAGTTTCTCATCGCGTGACACCTTGATCAGAATGTCTTCGATCATCATGGCGTACTCGGCTCTGGCAATCTTCTGGTCAGGCTTAAAGGTGTGATCCGGGTACGGCTCAAGTCCCTTGATTTGCAATGCAATAACGGACTCGATATCGGTCCTCAATACATGGTCTTGAATGTCAAGTGCTGGTGCCGTCTTGACCACCTTTTCCGTCTCAAACTCCTTCTCAGGGCTTTTGAAGCTCGTGTCAAAGACCTTCTTCTGTGCGAAGATCTCATCAATCTGTAGCTCCTGGATGAAAAGCGCTGCAATGTCCGCACGGGTGATCTGATCCACAAGTGCGATCTTCTTGCCAATCATCGTACCAGGCGCTGCCCTTTCGATTTTCTGGACAAGCTTCCACGCATCATTTGCCTCTACGACGTACCCGTCGTTGATATCCAAGACTTTCTTGAAAAGGTCACTCGCCTCGCCAAACATTAAGCCCTCTTTGAAGCACTCTCCCATATAGTAGTGAGCAGCAGAGGATTCAGGTGAAATCCTGACCGCTTTCTTATAGGCCTTCCTGGCTTTGCTCAGCCAGTTCTCGCTGGCAGACTCTTGCCCGAGTAGATACAGCCGTATAAGACCCACGTTGGCATCGACTTCATGCTCCTTGGTCTTGGCCAGGTCAAGCGCCTTGTCCATATCCTTGAGCCCTTGTTTGAAGTCACCTTTGTATCCCAGCACTAGCCCGGAACCAACAAATGCTGGGGGAAACTTGGGGTCAAGCCCTTTGGCCAGATCGAATTCGCGCATGGCATCATCGTATTTTTCCATCGCGATGAGCTTCATACCGCTCTGCACGTGATGTTCCGGCGTATCCAGAACACTTTCCGCGGGCCTTGGTTTCGTGGCGCATCCGCATATGGAAAAGACGGTAGCCAGCCAAACCCCCGCTAAAACAACGGCTATTACGCTATGCTTGGTCTTCATAATTATACCTCCTGGGAATCGTTATTCGATTCACGATTACTAATCAGTCCAAAACGATCATGACCCGGCACTTCTTCAAGAACGAGAGGTTCTCGGCAGCTCCCCGAATACTATCTGCATCAGCATTGCTGATGACCAAATCCGACTGACCCGCACCTTCGGTCTTCAGACCTTTTACCGTCAAGGGTTGGTCCGTCACCCTTGGATTGGTCTGGGATGCAGTCATGTCCTTGGCATACCCGGCCATCCCTTGTTGAACAGCATATTCCCGGCTCACATAGGCGGAACCGTAGACCTCCTGGCCCCTCTCATCCAGAATCTTGGGGGACATTGCCGGGCGGGCGCCCAGACCGCGGGCATCTACCACCAGTCCAGTATATACCGCCGGAGCCACCGCCGGAGTCGCGGGTTCTGGCATGGCCGGTGGTGGGGCTGGCATTGCTCCTTCCGGCACCTGCGGAGGCGCTGGCGGAATCGTCCTGATTTCGGGTACCGGTTTGATATCCTGGGGGAGAATGAGTTGGGCAAATCCTCCGCGGAGACTCATGGCAATAGTTACCTCCACTGTTCCATCTGAAAGATACTCTTTCTTGATAACCTGAGCTCCCTTGACCATACCGTCTACCTGAGACCGAATCATATCGCTTGAGACCATAGAGTCTTCTACCACGGTGACTGAGTTGACCCTCACTCCCTTGGTTACTTCAAGGAGATTGCGATAGGCATCCAGTTGAGCTGCCCGAAGCGCCATGGGGCGGGCCTGTGGCTTCCCATAGTACTTCTCAGGCGGCGATCCAATTCCTGTGGCGATCATGACCCCTTGGGACCAGTTTACGCTTCCATTGGCGCCAATATTTTGTACAACCTCATGCCATTCCTGCGAAAAAACCCCTGTCGCCGGAATGACAAGCATAAGTGCCAGAGCAGCAACAACAACCAGTTTCATTGTTTTCATAACGTCCTCCTCCTCCTTCTTCTTGTTATTCGTTATTTTCTATTCGTAAATGAAGTGCCTAAAGTTACGGGTCATAATGAAGATTCTTCTCTTTTCTCCAAACTCAAGGTGCCTCGTACTTCTTGAGATAGGACAGGGCTGCCTTGTTCTTGGGGTCAACCCCAACCGTCTTCTTCCAGTACGAAACAGCCTTCCTACGTTCGCCTCTCTCCATCGCCTCCCAAGCCGAGTCATTGTAAGCCTTTGCCAGATTGAAGATTGCGTCACGGTCTTTGGAATTCACCTTCAGCGTCTTTTTCCATTCGGTGATCGCTGCATCCTGGTCTCCACGGTTGTAGTAGATCCATCCTATCCCGTTGATGGCCTTTGTGTGCGACGACTTAAGGGCCAAGGTTCGCTCATACTCGAGGAGTGCATTTTGGGTCATGTCAAGATTGTGAAAGGCCTGGGCCAGTCGATAGTGCGTGTCGGGTTCGTCAGAATCCGCATCCCTGGCCTTCTTCAAGTACTCCATGCCCTTAACAGTGTTGTGCCTGAAATTGTAGATTGCTCCCAGGAAATAGTAGGCATCCGCATTGGACGGATCGATCTCAACAATTCTGTGGAATTTTTCAAAACCCTGATCAAGGTCTCCCTGTTTCAAGGAAAGTATGCCAAGCCACAACAGGGCATAGGTGTTCCTCCCATCGATATTAACGACTTTCTGAAATTCGCCAAACGCCTCGTTAAACCGTTCCTTCTTCGCATAGAGGATGCCAAGCTGATTGCGGGCGTACTCGTTCTTGGGGTCGAGTTTGACGGCCGCCTGAAACTTGGCAACGGCTTCGTCAAGCTGCCCTTTGTAATGGTAGTCAGCGCCCTGGAAGACCAGGTCATGCACGTCCATGTATCAGTCCCTTCACCACGGCAACGGCGATTTCCTCTCGAAAGGCGGCTTCTTTCAGCTTGGCCTCTTCGTCGTGATTCGAGATGAACCCGGTCTCAAGGAGGATCGACGGCATCTTTGCACGCCGGAGCACGAAAAAGTTTGCTGAGTGAACTCCCCGGCTCTTGAATGGCAGGACTTGTTCAAAATGGTCCTGGAAAGTTCCGGCAAAGTTGCCGCTCTCTTCCCAGTAAAGCCTTTGTTCGAAGTTGAACAGGATCTCCTCAACATTTATGTAGCCGGGCGTTTTCTTGAAGGGTTCATCGTACTTGAGCACGGCGTTTTCAAAATCAGCTACCCGGGCAGCTTCATTGCTGGAGGCCTTCTCAGAACAATAGTAGGTCTCGCAGCCGTGTGCGTTCCGGTTTTCATTGGCATTGATGTGGATACTGACGAAGAGATCAGCCTGATATTGGTTGGCAATGACCGTACGGTCACTGAGAGGAATATAGTAGTCTCCGGTGCGCGTCAAGAATGATTTGATCGTCCCGGCCGCGGAGATCTTCTGGTTCACCCGCTGAGCAAGATCGAGGACAACATCCTTTTCTTTAAGGCCTGTGGGCCCTACCGCACCCGGATCAAACCCCCCGTGACCGGCGTCGATCACCACCCGTTTTACCTGATAGGCCAGACCTCCGTCGGAGCGAAGTTGGCCGAGCATGGCCTCTTCTTCAGCCTTGGCGGCTTTCTCCAAGGGAGTCAGGGGCTTCACGGGCTTGTCAAGTCTGTCTATCGGCTTTTGAGTGATGATCTCGATCATCATGCGCGAATAGGTGTCGTTCGGGTTCAGCCGTACCGCTTCCCTGAAAGCCGACACGGCTTCGGCTCTCTGTCCAAGCCCGTAACAGGCACGCCCAAGAAGGCCGTGCGCCCAGTCGCTTTTTGGGTCCAGGCGGACAGCTTCTTTCAGCACATCCCTGGCTTCGGCAAAGCGCTTGGCGGAAATCAGGTTCTGTCCCTCCAGGGCATAGTCAAAGCCCGACTTTCCCCAGGCGACACCGCTCGGACACAGAAAGATGCCCGATGCTCCCACGAAACCCTTTCCTAAAGCTCTTAAGAAACTGCGTCTGTCCATAATCGATTGTCTATTTATGATTGTTGATTGAGCTTTTTTGATTGCGCCTTACGGCTTGAGAACATCACCGCACTCCGCATTTCGCATTCGATCATCAATCATCAATCGCAAATGCCTGTTGTTCGGGTCCATCCAGCCAGGGCTCAATATTCACGTTGTCTCCCCAAATCATGTTTGGGTCTGGCGGAGCCTGGCCCCACCAGTTGTTTCGCGCATCTATCAGGATTGTTGAAAACGCCTGGATACCAACAGCATTGGCTGTGATGTTGTTGTGATTGATCTTCGGCTTTGACACGCCTACGCACTCAATCCCTCCGGTTCCCATGTTCCGTGTGATTGTGCTGTGCGAAATCTTGGGGGCTGCATCGTTGCGACATGCAATCCCACTTTGGGCATTGTTGGCAATGTGGCAGTAAGTTATTTCAGGCGATCCGTAATGTACATCAAGGGCGGTGGTCGCATGAGTCATCACACAATACTTGAAAAAACTGCTTATTTTGGTACGGCCCGAGAAGCGAACTGCGTTCAAGTAGTCTCCGGCTGAAGGTGCGGCTCCGGATGATGTAAAAACAATAGGCCGGTCTTTTTTCCCCTGGGCCACGACGCCTCCGTCTTCCAGGATGATAGAGGTATTCTGATCGAATAGCAGCCTGACGCCTGGCTCAACATACAGGGTGGCCCCACCGTTTACCACGACATCCTTTTCAATCGTATACGGACTGTTCGAGAGGGTCAGGAAGGCATCTGCCCCGATCTTGCTGCCCAATGGCCCCGCAAGGATCGGGAGCCCTGTGCTTTTCCCTGCAGGATAAGGGCCGTCCAGAACGCTGGCGATGTTGATACGCCCCTTAATGCGCGTAAGGATGTCAGACCCGTTGGCCGTTCCCCACCAGTTGTCCAGGGCAGTGACAGGTTCACCAGACATGGTGCCCACCATGTCGTAAGGCGCATTGTCATGTATGTTGTTGCCGCTGATTTTGGGGCGACCCAGATCCACACGGATACCCCATGTGTCGTTTTGAACGATCGTGTTATGGGCAATGAGGGGTGCTGCGCCCTGAATCAACACACCCCCCTTGGCGTTTTCACGGATGGTGTTCTCATCAATCGTGGGTTTTGCCCCTTCCTCCACTACGAGTCCGGTGCCACCGTTCTTGTGGATGGTGTTATTAAATATCTCTGGTTCTGAGAATGCTCCCACGACTCTGATGCCGTCTGTATTGTCGATGAATTCGCAGTTTCTGAGGACCGGCGAAGAGGATCGGCATGTGATACCAACCTTTGCATCGCGGATTCTGCAGGACTCCACCACATTGGTCCTGCTCTTGACATTGTGAAACGATATCCCATCCCAGGACTGGTGATCCACACCTTCAAAAACGATAAGGTGGGTTGCATCGCCGAGAGCGCGTACACCACCCTCGATGAGAAGCCCGTCACCCCCGGATTGGACAATCGTTCCGGGCTCGATCGTTAAGGTGGCCTTGTCCTGGACGGTTACCGGACCTTCGAGCACATACGGGCTTGCACCCGCATACCAGACCGTATCTTCCGTAACCATCCCCGATAACGGTGTGGGGCCAGGGGGCACAGCGATACCCATCAAGGCATCGGTCGACTTGCTCTCATTGCCAGCCTGGTCCACCGCTGATAGTTTGAAGTAGTACTCCTGCAAGTTGGAAACACCTTCATTCTTATAGTGGTTGAATTCGGTGCTGCCCACGACATCAAAGCCCGAAAGGGGGGTCTGGCTTTGATAGACCCGATAGCCGGCCAGGTCAGGTTCGGCATTCCTGGCCCAATTTAGAATAACCACCCCGTCACGGCCGACGGTTGTCAATGCTTCGGGCCTTTCCGGAGGCGTCGTGTCAATCGTTACCGAGCCAATAGGATCGATCCATTTTGTCGTGTTTCCCGAATCATCCGAAAGATATCCAGTGACGAGGGCTTCTTTCACATTGTCCCCCGGAACCACCGTGTAGGTTCCCAGGTAGCCACCCGGCTCCACCTCGACCATGTCAATGCCCGGTTTAAAGTTCCCGATGTCGAAGCTTGCCTGCATGTTCGGATCCCCCTGGATCACCACCTTTATCTCGTCCCCGGCTTTTTTGGGGAGTCCTTTTGTGTCCTGAGTGAGAAGGGCGATGACGGGGGGACGGGTTGCCTCAGCGATCGTAGGCACGGGGATTGTCGTGACCATGCCTCGGAACAGATCATCGCACGCCCTGAGAAGCTGAATGTCCCGCATATTCATAGCTGTGTACACGACAGCAGCGACAATCCCCACGGGGGAAGTCGAGATTCCGCCTTCATGCTTCCTGGTCACATGTTCCCCTCTCCACAGAAAGTTCCCACTCTCGGTATCGAACATCTCGATCTTTGCCCCTACGGCGACCTGTGAATAGAGCACGGCATAGAACTTGTCAAAGTTCGACACATCACCCACGATCACAGCGTCCACGTTCAGAATCTCTCCCAGTCTCTGGGGGGGGGTGTTGGCGATGACTTCTGGATCAGTGAGTCCTGCTTTCCGCAGAAGGCGGTCCACCTGGTAAAGCTCGACATCGGTGTAGGGAAGTCCGCTGAAATGGTTATAAAACCCCCTCCGAACCGTCTCGAAACCCTCCTGACCCTTGGAGCGGTCGACAAAAGGAAGCACGGCTACGGTTCGGGGCATGTGGGCTTCCATATAAGGATCAACATCGTAGGTCCCATCGAAGGAAGTTTCGATTTGTAAGGCCGTGGGAGTTTTCTTGTTATCTACCCCCACACACCCAAACAGGATGAAACTGAAAAGGGTGACATGCAAAGGCAAACAAGCAAGACGTCTTGCAGTAGTGTTTTTCATGGAAGCCTATGGGTTATAGTCGGAATGCTTACTGTGCTTCGGCTTACAGAAAAAGCCTCAGAAAAAGCCAAAGGATTGTTGGTGGGTGCTCGTGTTCTCAGGTCTACACAATAATAGATCTGTATGGAGTTTTGATCAATGAACCAGGTCACTCAATGGGTGTGAAACAGGTCACACCACACCCGGTGTTTCAAGCGATCCGGGTTTTCGTCCCATACCAGGAGTCGTCGAATTTATCAATGAAAAAATGGGATTACGAAGATGAATGGCCGGGTTGAGAGCGTCCCTAAACGGGAAGCTCCCAACCCAGATTTGTCGTTGCGTGTGGCAGGCCTATAGATCTGTTTTAAAGGCTCAGGCGCTCTCTCCTGCCTGGGCGGCGTCGGAGCTGCGCTTCACCATCCAATGGAGCCGGTTGATGGCCTGGACATACGCCCTAGCGCTTGCTTTGAGGATGTCCGTGCTCGACCCCCGACCAAGGGCACGATAATCATCGCGAAGTACACGTACTGTTGCAACACCCATGGCCTCTTTGGTCTCCGTTACAGCACTCACCTGGAAGTCTTCAAGCTTGTGAAAAGTGCCCACAACCTTGTCAATCGCCTTGAAGATGGCGTCTATCGGTCCGTCACCCTCAGAGCTGGCCTCCAAGATTACGTCGTCCCTTCGCAGTCGCACACGCGCCTCAGGGGTCTCGCCGTTACCAGTGGTTACCTTGTATGATTCAAGGCTGTATCGTTTTTCTTGATCTAAGTTGGCAAAAATGACGTCCTGAACGATAACAGCGACGTCTTCGTCGTAGACCCGCTTCTTCTTGTCTGCGACAGACAGGAACTGTTCGTAGATCGATTCAAACTCCTCTTCCTGCACATCATAGCCCATTTCGGAGATCTTGTGTTTGAGGGCGTGTCTGCCCGATCTTGCCGTAAGGACCATGGCGTGGGCTGTGATGCCCACGTCTTCCGGCCGGATCACTTCATACGTGGAACGGTCTTTGAGGATGCCGTCCTGGTGAATGCCTGACGAGTGGGCAAAGGCGTTAGCCCCCACAATGGCCTTGTTGGCCTGCACCGGCATGCCCATCAGCCGACTCACAAGCTGGCTGGTCTTCATAATCTCTGGGGTGTTGATGTCGGTGAAGAACTGGAAATAATCCTTCCGGGTCCTAATGGCCATGACGAGTTCCTCCAGGGACGCGTTTCCAGCCCTCTCCCCGAGGCCGTTCACGGTACACTCCACCTGTCTTGCCCCTTTTACTACGGCCTCCAGGGTATTTGCTGTAGCAAGCCCCAGATCATTATGGCAATGCACACTGATTACGATGTTGTCGATGCCTTTCACCTTTTCCTTCAGATTGGCAATGATTTGGCCAAACTGTTGAGGAACCGCGTAGCCAACCGTGTCAGGGATATTCACGACGGTAGCACCAGCAGCGATGACCTGCTCCACGACCTTAACCAGATACTCGGGATCGGTCCTTGAAGCGTCTTCAGGGGAGTATTCTATATCAGGACACAGTGACCTGGCATATTTCAAGGCCTCAAGTCCTCTCTCCAATTGCTTTGTTCGGTCTGTACCAAACTTCTTCTGGATATGAATGTCGGATGATGGCAAGAACACGTGAATACGTGGTTTCTCAGCACCTTTTATTGCGTTCCAGGCTGTTTCAATATCTTCGCGGACGGCACGCGCTAATGCCACAATTGTTGGTCCCTTAACCTTTTCGGCGATCGTCTTCACAGCCTCAAAATCGCCAGGAGATGATATCGGAAATCCGGCCTCGATGGCATCCACGCCCAAGCGTGCGAGCTGCAAAGCGATCTCCACCTTTTCTCTTGGATTAAGGCACGCTCCGGGAATCTGTTCGCCGTCTCTCAGTGTGGTGTCAAAAATGTAGATCTTTTCCATCTTCTCCTCCTTAAGAGTTAAAATACTGGAGCATTGGAGAGCTGGAGTGTTGGAGTACTGGATCAAAAAGTGGCGTCAGGCACAAGGCTTAAGGCTCAAGGCATGATGTTTTTCCGTACGCCTTGAGCCGTGGGCCTTAAGTTTTCTATCCATTACTCCGGTTTTTCTTCGGCCAACCCCTCTTATGTGGCTATACTTCCCCAACCCCCATACTGCTTTTTACACAAAAAAAGCCGCAGGCTTTTCCGCCTGCGGCCCGTCAAAATCCAAATCTTGCGTCAGTTACCGCAGGCAGACTCCTCCCTCGAGAAGTCCAAGAAGAAGCAAAAGCCCAAGCAGTAACAAACGCATAATAGATCCTCACACAAGAATAGTTTAAAACAAGTTGGACCAATAGATCACAATGTTTGGCACATGTCAACAAGCTTTTTTGCGAATAATCCGCCAGGGTCGAATAACCCACACGAAATGCTACACACATTCGCTCTCTGAGGCCGGAGTGATGGAATAAGAAAACAATGGAGTACTGGAGTGATGGAGTATTGGATTTTAAAGAAAATGGCGAAGGAGGTTGTGTCTTTTCCAGTACTCCAGTACTCCAATACTCCAGGTGTTTGTTGCTCTACTCCAGTTTTTTGTACTCTATTTGACATATTGCGGCATAAACTGTTAGACAGTAGGTCGCGCAGAGAACAGCTCGAAGCTACTCAAGGAGAATATGGTCATGGCCGAGCGGGAAAATAGAAGGGCTGAACCGCGGGTTGAAATAGACAAGTACTACAGTGTGGAGCTCTCTGCGCCAGTTACTGAGTTTGTATATCAGTTCAAGATATGGAACTTGTCAGAACATGGGCTTTGTGTCTTGGTAAAAAACGATTCTGATCTATTGAAGCGTTTGACGGTCGGTAGTGTACTCAAGATGCAATATTGCCCGGTTGATGTGACGAGTAAAAGGGTACGCCTAAAGACGGAGATCAAGCATATTACCAAACAGGAAGAGGGGCGATTCGCTGGCCATACCCTGGTTGGGCTGATGGTCCTGGAAAATGAAACATCTGACAAGTAAGTGCCAACCGCCCAAATCCCTGTTCCCACCTAAATCCTCTTCCGCCTTCGCCCTCCTGTTCACTACTGCGCACTCAGGCAATAGTAAGATTTCTCGCTTTGCTCGAAATGACAATATACGGGCGGGGATTAATCCGCCCAAGGCGGATAAACCTCGCCCCTGCATCTTATCCATGGGAATTTGAAAAGGGGTTTTTTCGGCCGGTCTACTTCCCGCAGGGACGGGCAAGAACAGTCGTAGGGGCGGGCTTTAGGCCCGCCCGCCAACCTGTACACATGATGCCGGGGCTATACTTGCCGGACCAGCACATAGTCGGCAAGCTGTTCCAGGAGGGTCCTGGTTTGTGATGGTTTGAATATGTCGAGACGTTTCTTTGCCTGATCAATGTGCTCCTGGGCGCGCTCCCTGGTGTATTGGATACCGCCGTATTGCCTGATCAGTTCCACCACCGTCTCAAAATCCTTTTCTGCAACGTCTGTGTCTCGAACAATGATTTCCATCCGACTGCGGTCTTCCTGGGTGGCGCGTTGCAGCGCGCAGATGATGGGAAGGGTGAGTTTTCCTTCCTTGAGATCTGTTCCTATGGGCTTTCCCAACACCGTGGTGTCCGCCGTGTAGTCGAGGAGATCATCAGCCATCTGGAAGGCAACCCCCAAGCTGTAGCCATATTCTGACAACGCCTCTACCTGTTCGGCCGGGGCTCCTGCGAGCAAGGCCCCTACCCGACATGCCGACTGAATCAGGAAGGCTGTCTTACGCCCGATTATCTCCATGTAGTCTGTTTCATCGATGGCAAGATCCCCACGGTGCAACAGTTGGTGAATTTCTCCCTCGGACATCTGGGCTGTTGTATGGGCAAGGACGTCAATGATGGGGACTGAGTCTGTTTCTGCTGCAATCGCAATGGAGCGTGCTAAGAGAAAGTCTCCAACCAGGACTGTTGCCGGAGTGCCCCAGATAGAATGGGCCACAGGGTTTCCGCGCCGGACATCGGCGTCGTCAACCACGTCATCATGAAGCAGGGTAGCCGCGTGAAGGTATTCGAACACCACCGACAGGGTTTTGTCATAGTCTCCCTTGTAGCCGCAAAGCCGTGCGGAGAGTACCATCAGAAGCGGGCGAATTCTCTTGCCCCCACTGAACATGATGTACTTGGCCACCTGGGAGACCAGGGGAAGATGGGGTTGAAGGTTTTCCGTCAAGGCCACCTCGATGTCGTCCAGGTCTTGGCGGACTGATCCCAGGATCTGCTCTTTCAGACCCTTCATGCGATTACTCCTCTCAAATCATATTCGCCGGCTTCGGTAATCCGAACATGAGCAAAAGCGTCCGGCTCAGCATCCCTTCTACTGACATACACCATGCCGTCGATCTCAGGTGCCTGAAAGCAGGTGCGTCCCCTGAGAGCATCGGTCCCTTCCACCGGGCCGTCGATGAGAACCTGGAGGGTCTTGCCAACGTACTGCTGGCTATTGTCCCTGGAAATGTCACGCTGCAGTAGCATGAGAAGGTCGAGTCTCTCCTGTTTGGTGACGTCCGGGACGTGATTGCTCAACGCACTTGATGGGAGGTCCTTGTTATCAGAATAGACAAACGCACCCAGATGGTCAAAGCGAACCCTTTCAACCAGATTCAGGAGGCGTTCGAAATCATCATCAGACTCTCCCGGAAAGCCTACCAGCAATGTGGTCCGCAGCGCGGCATCAGGGACCTTGTTTCGAATGCGCTCAAACAACTCAAAGATGGTCGAACTGTCATAGTGTCGTCCCATACGCTTGAGGATTGACTCGCTGATGTGCTGGACAGGAATATCAAAATATGAACAGAGCTGGCGGTGCGAACCGATTACTTCTATAAGAGCGTCCGACATGTAGTCTGGATGACCGTAGAGCACACGAATCCATGCCAACCCGGAAATACGCGTCAACTCTTCCAACAGATGCGCCAGTCCGTCATCCAGGCCGAGGTCCCTCCCGTAGGCTGCGGTGTTCTGGGCCACGAGTATGAGCTCCTTGACCCCTGACTCCACAAGGAAGCGGGCCTCGGAAAGTACCTCTTGCATGGGACGACTTCTGTGGGGTCCTCTCAGTTTGGGAATGATGCAGTAAGTGCATCGGCTGGAACAACCCTCAGCGATCTTCAGATAAGCTGTGTGGGAGGGTGTCGTCCGGAACCTCGGGAGAGACGAGTCTTGGACAGGAGCCCGCCCGGGATTTGGCAACACGACACGTTTCCCGTTCAGTGATCCCTCTGCCGCCAGCACGATGCGGTCAAAGCCTCCAGTGCCGAGGAAGACATCGACCTCTGGAAGGGTTTTGACAAGATCCGCGCCGTAGCGCTGGGGGAGGCAGCCTGCCACAATCAGTCTCCCCCCGTCGGTCTGCTTTTTCCATTCTCCCATCTCCAGGATGACGTCGATCGATTCGTCGACAGCAGGTTCGATAAAACTGCACGTATTCACCACCACACAGTCCGCCCCTGAGGGGTCAGAGAGGATCGTATGGCCTGCTTCTATGAGTTGACCAAGCATGATTTCGGTGTCCACAAGATTTCGGGGACAGCCAAGGCTGATGAAGTGGATTCTCATATATTGAATATTGAAGATTGAAAAATGATATTGGTTATTCGTTGTTTATAGGGCGTTATCCGTTAACGAAATAAACAACGAAAAAAGAAGGAGCAAAGCAATCTCGCCGTCCTGCTCCCTACTTCGACTGCCGATGGCCAGGTTAGCTTACTCTTTCCGTTTCTTCAGCTCGTCTATGATAGCCGGAACTGCCGCAAAGAGATCTTCTACAATGCCGTAGTCAGCTTTTTTGAAGATCGGTGCTTCTGGATCTTTGTTGATGGCTACAATGTACTTGGATGCTCCCATTCCTGCCAGGTGCTGAATCGCCCCGGAGATGCCGCAGGCAATGTAAAGACTCGGGGAGACCACCTTGCCGGTCTGGCCTACCTGATCTGAGTGTGGACGCCAGCCTTCGTCTACCGCAGACCTTGACGCCCCCACCGTGCCGCCCAGAATCTGGGCCAGCTCCTCAAGAAGGCTGAAATCAGAGCTTCCCATGCCGCGACCACCGGACACAACAACATCGGCCTCGGTCAAATCTGCCTTGACCGCAGCTTCCAGCTTCTTCTCCACAATTCGCGTCCTGGGAGTCCCTATATTTACTTCAACCTTTTCAATATCTCCTCCCTTTGGAACCTCCGCGATTTCCATAACATTGGGACGTATTGCTGCCACCTGCGGGACCCCCTCGAGGGCCACCTTGGCAAGCACTTTGCCACCGTACATAGGTCTCGTGGCACTGACCGTGTCTCCGTCCACTTCCAGAGCAATGCAATCCATGGCAAGGCCGGCCCCCAGGCGGGCAGCCAGCCGGGCAGCCAGGTCTTTGCCCAAGCTTGAAGCGCCAACCAGCAGAATCCTGGGGTCGTTAGCCTTGGTAATGTCAAGAAGGACATTGGAATAAGCCTCGGGGGCGAAGTCGACCAAGGCCGGATCATCACCCGCCAGAACCTTGTCAGCGCCGTATTTTCCCAGCTCTCCGGCCATCCCCTCGATGCCGGAACCGAGCACAACGGCCGTGACCGCTTCACCAAGAGTATCGGCCAGTCGCCTTCCCTCACTCACAGCCTCATAGGCGATCTTGCGAAAGCTCCCATCGACCTGTTCTGCAAATACCAGAACACCTTGTGGCATATTCGTTTCTCCTTCTTTGTCAAATCACTTTTGCTTCTTCGGCGAGTAGTCTGACCAACTCAGCCGCCTTGGCCTCAGCTGTTTCCCCTTCTATGATCTTTCCAGATACCCTCTCCTGCGGAAAGGACATGTCGTGAATTTTGCACTTTGCCTGAGCCTCGCCAACCTCGCCTGCGCCTACCCCAAGATCAGCCAGTGTCATATTGGTCAGCGGCTTTTTCTTGGCTTTCATGATGCCTGGTAGTGATGCGTATCGCGGCTCGTTGATTCCTCGCTGGGTGGTGAAAAGGGCAGGGAGGTCAGCCTCCACGACCATCGTCCCTCCCTCAACCGTGCGCTCACACGTGATTTTGCCGTCAGCAATCTCCTCCTTGATCACCATGGCGATCTGGGGAATCTCCAGCAATTCGGCAACAGCAGACGGAACCTGATAGCCATCATCATCCACTGCCCGTTGACCCGCTATGATGAGATCATAACCCGTCTTCTTCAGGGCGGCGGCCAACATTTTGGCTGTGCCAAGAGCGTCACTCCCCCGGGCGGCCGGATCATCGATCAGGATCCCTTCGTCCGCACCCATGGCCAACGCTGTGCGGATAGACTCCACAGCCCGCTCAGGCCCCACAGTGAGTATGGTTACTTTGCCGCCATCCTTCTCTTTGATGCGAAGGGCTTCTTCGACAGCAAGCTCATCGTAAGGGTTGATGACCCATTTGACATCTTCTGTCCTGATAGAGGTCTTGTCGTCAGCAATCTGGATCAAAGCCTCCGTATCAGGCACTTGCTTGAGCAAGACAACAATGTCCACGTTAATGCTCCTTTCTCGTTATCCGTTGTTTGATTCTGAAATGACTCACGTAACACCAAAAACATAGAAAAGTCAAGGCATTCGCAGAGAATTGAAGATTGAATATTGAAGATTGAATATTGAAAAAACGAAGAAGAAATCGAGTGTGGGCAAATTGTGAGCTGTTGTCCGTTTGTTTGTTACCCGAACAAAAAACAGCGAACAACAAACAAGAACTCATTATCACTGCGTCCGGCAGTGTACCACATCGCCAGCTACAATCCTGTGCAGACGGTTTGTTTTGTCGCGGACCAACAGCGTGCCGTCCGGCTCCACGGCTTCAGCTACGCCGAGAAGTCGGTTTTCCGGAAGAGATACCTCGACCTCTCTTCCCAAAGTACTGTCCAGTTCAGACCAGCTGTGAATTATGGAACCAAAATCTCCCTCAGAGAACAACCCGTAGTAATGCTCGAACTTAATGAGCAAGTTCTGAAGAAGCGCGACCCGCGACAACGGCTTGCCGAGGCTGAGCCTGAGGGAGGTTGCCCGGTTTCTGAAAGAGACCGGAAACGCATCTGCTGCCGTGTTCACGTTGATACCGATGCCAAGAATGGCAAAGTCGATCTGTTTCTTGTCGAAGGCAGCCTCTGTCAGGATACCTCCCACTTTTTTACCGGAAATCAGGATATCGTTCGGCCACTTGAGCTGAGGCACCAAACCCATCTGCTGAATGGCAGAAGCGGTGGCCACCCCTGCCGTTAATGTGAGCGCAGGAAAGCGGTCCGGAGCACACGTTGGCCTAAGCACGATTGAGAGATACAATCCGGTTCCCGGAGGAGAAATCCAGGAGCGTCTCAGCCGGCCCCTCCCCTTGGTCTGTGCATCAGCGACTACCAATGTCCCTTCCGGGCTCCCTTCTCGCGCCAGGCGGTTCGCTTCGATGTTGGTCGTCTCAACGACACCAAAGCAGAAGATCGGCTGTTGGCCAAGCCACTCAGTGGTGAGGCCTTTTTTGACGGCATCTGAAGAGAGCTTGTCCGGAAATCCTCTGTCTATAGACGGATACATGACGTTTGAACCCGTTGCACAGCCTCATATTTCCTTGACATTGCAGGGGAATTAGTTGTATCTACCCTGCGTATAACACATCTTATTATGTCATGCCATGCCTCTCCACAAAAGGATTCCTAGGTGCCTGAAACCGATTACTACAAGCTATTAGGGGTAAACAAAAAGGCGAGTGAGAATGAGATGAAAAAGGCTTATCGCAAGCTCGCCATGAAATACCATCCGGATCGCAACAAAGGGGACAAGTCGGCCGAAGAGAAGTTCAAGAAAATCAGCGAGGCCTATGCTGTTCTGAGTGACAAAGAGAAGCGTAAACAGTATGACAAATTTGGTGCTTCTGATTTCCGGCAGCGTTACTCACAAGAAGACATATTCAGTAACGTCAATTTTGGCGACATCTTCCGGGAGTTCGGATTCGAGGACAGCAATTTCGGGAACATCTTTATGGGCAGCGGTGGTCCTGGTCGCGGGTTTTCGTTCGGCTTTGGGGGAGACCCCTTTACTTCGCGTAACGCCGGCAGACAGGCTCAAGCCAAAGGCCCAGACCTCGTATATGAACTCCCCGTAACCCTCCAGGAAGTGCTCCACGGTGCAACCAAGATGATTGCCCTGGAGGGGGGTGGTAAAACGCGGAAGATCAATGTCAAGCTGCCCAAGGGGATGGTGAGCGGAAAGAAACTTCGAATTGCCGGCAAAGGGCAGCCGGGGGCCTTTGGCGGGCCACCGGGAGACCTGTATGTGCAAGCCAAGGTACTTGATGATCCCACCTTCAGCCTGGTTGGCCATGATCTGTTTATCGACCGGGAAATCAAGTTAACGGAGGCTCTTCTGGGGACACAGACAAAAGTCCCCACTGTGGACGGCAAAGAATTGAATATGAAGATACCTGCAGGAACACAACATCAAACCAAACTGCGCATGAAGGGATACGGCCTCCCCGAAATGAAAAAGGGCCAAAGGGGAGACCTTTACGCTCGAATTCTTGTGAGGACTCCCAAGCGCCTTAACAAGAAGCAGAAGAGCATTGTTCAAGAGCTGTCAGAAGCCGGGCTTTAGGTTGGATCTATGGCAGAAGAACTCGTTCCCGTACTCTCCAAGTCTGAAATCGCAGACACGGTGAAGAGCCTTGCTCAACGGATATCAAAAGATTATTCCGGGAAGGATCTTTGCGTGATCGGCGTCCTGAACGGCGTCTTTGTCTTTCTGGCTGATCTGGTGCGCGAACTCACAGTTTCTGTCCGGGTTGATTTTGTTCGTCTGGCCAGCTATGATTCTGGGGCCGTGTCTTCTGGAAATATCCGCACAACCAAAGGAATAGAACTCGATGTAAAGGACCGGGATGTCCTTGTCATTGAAGACATTGTTGATTCCGGCCTCACCGTTGACTTCTTGCTAAAGTATCTGAAACAATTCCAGCCCAAATCGATTAAGGTTTGTGCGTTTATCGATAAGACCGAGCGTCGTGAGGTAGAGGTACCTATCGACTACGTTGGGCATGTGGTTGAGGAGGGATTCCTGGTGGGGTACGGTCTTGACTATGATCAGAGATATCGGGAGTTACCGGAAATCTACCGTCTAAAACCGTGAAAGAAAGGGGCCTGCGATGATCGTAACTTGTGAAAAATGCGATACAAGCTTCGAACTTGATGACGGCCTGATTAAGGAATCAGGCTCCGAGGTTAAGTGCTCAGAATGTGAGAATGTATTTACGGTCTACAAGCCTGATGCGCCCGGGGAGCCTGAAGCTGTGACAGAATCCAAAGAAGAGTCAGTGGATTCTCCGAGTACTGAAGAAGACCTGGCTGGAGACATATTTGACACGGAGGATTTTGGTCTTGAAGACGAGTCCGAGGAGCCTATACCGGAATTTGAGGAGACTGCTGCCGAAGAGCCGCCTGAGGCTCCGATGGACACGACCCAAGCAGAGCCTGCAGAAGAAGACTTTGATCTTGACGCGATTGCCGAAGCAGTAGAGCAGGTTGCTGAGGCCGAATCTGTTGAAGAGGAATTGGATCTTGAAGGGATCGGCGAAGCATTAGAGGAGCCCACTGAAGCCGAACCGGTGGAAGAATTCGATTTTGGGGATATTGGCGAAGCTCTGGAGGAAGCCGCTGAGGAAAAACCGTTTGATGAAGAGCTCGATCTCGAGAGCATCAGTCGTGCCGTGGAGGAGGCTGCTGAGGCACCAGAGTTGATATCCGCAGAGGTGGAAGATGAAATACTCGATTTCGACCTGCTAGATGCTGAAGAAGCAACACCCAAAGGACAGGTTGCGTTTGAAGAGATTGGTGTTGAAGAAGAGCTTGCCGCTGAAGAAGCGGCCCGGGAAGAGGTAGAGGCTCCTGTGGAGATGCCACCTGAACCTGAGGAGGAGGAAGAGGAGCTAGAGGAAGAGTTCGAAGAGGAAATGCTGACTCCAGTCCCGGAGGATGTACCCGCTCCCCCTCCCTCGGCCATGAAGGTCCCGGGACGCCAGAGACGGATACGTGCGCCTATCATGATTCTTCTGATACTGGGCCTGTTGGGCGGCGGGGCTTATGGTGGGTATATGTATCTGAAAAGTTCTGGTACCAGCATACCGTATCTCGAATTCCTCACTGGTCCCCCGGAAACAACGATAGTTGAGCCCGGCAACCTCTATATAACCGTGCTTGAGCAGGACATAGGAACCCAATTTGTTGAGAACGCTGTGGCTGGTAACCTGTTTGTCATCAAGGGGAAGCTCAGAAACGACTACCCTGGAGCACGCAACTTCATTATGGTCAAAGGGGCTCTCTACGCAACGGATGGAACGTCCGTTAAACAGACAATGGCATTCTGCGGCAACGTTTTTCCAGATAGTGAACTCCAAACCGCAGACAAAGCGACGATAGACATGAGGTCGGGCAATAGGTTCGGGGATCAAAGATCTAATTTTCAGGTTACACCAGGCCAAGTGCTCCCCTTCATGATTGTGTTCTCTGACCTGCCTCAGGATTTTGGCGAGTACAGTGTTCAGGTCGTGAGTTCGGCGGCCGCGCAATAGGATCTTGGGCCGTTCACCGTTGTCCGTTTTTCTGTCGTTTCGACGAGGATGAACAATCGTAGGGGCGGGCTTTATGCCCGCCCTTTTTGTCTGTCATTTCGAGTGAAGCGAAAAATCTTGTCTTTCCAGCGGAATTCTAAAGAAAGATTTCTCCCTACGGTCGAAATGACAACAGTCTCCTCGCTTTGTTTCGCAGTTCCCCAAGTGTGAGCCCCCTAAAAAACTATTGAATTCCATGAGCAATCTCTATATCCTCACGGGAACGGAGGAGGTAAATTGTGGGCCGAATCCCATTTCTTGTCATCGGCATTCTCATTGCAGTTCTGATAGTCTTGGGTGGTGCCGTCGGATACATGGTTATTGAGGGTTGGCTATTTGCAGACGCCCTCTACATGACGATTATCACCCTGAGCACTGTCGGATACGGCGAGGTTCTGAAGGTGTCCTCGGAAGGGCGCATCTTTACGATGGTCCTGATTGTCACGGGGGTTGGTTTTATCTTCTATCTCGCAGGAAGCATAATTCGGTTTATGGTAGAGGGTCGTATCAGGGAAATCCTCGGGAGGCGTAAATTGGAAAAAAAGATCCGTGCACAAAAAGGTCATCAAATCATTTGTGGCTTTGGGCGCGTGGGCAGCTCTATCTACAACAGCCTCGCTGATAAATCCATTGACATTGTAGTGATAGAACAAGATCCGGACAGGGTCTCAAAGCTGCATGAACTAGACATCCTGCACGTTCCGGGTAACGCTACCATTGAAGAAAACCTGGTGATGGCAGGTGTTGAACGCGCGCGGGGACTGGTAACTGCGTTAAAAACGGACAGTGACAACGTTTATGTGACGTTGAGTGCCCGGCAGCTCAATCCTGACTTGTTCATTTTGGCACGGGCAGCGGAGGAGCAGGCGGAAAAGAAGATGCTTGCCGCAGGTGCCAACAAAGTCGTCTGCCCATACAGCATGGGAGCTCACCGCATGGCCCAGACCATACTGAGCCCGACAGTCACCGACTTCCTGGAGCTGGCCCTGATGGGTGCCAACCAGGACATCCAGATGCAGGAGATGCCCGTGGGTCCTTCGTCAAAACTGATCAATGTGGCTCTCCAGGACTCCGGCATCCGGCAGGAACTCGACCTGATCATCGTAGCAGTGAAGAAAGCTGCAGGGGGAATGCTCTTTAACCCCTCATCCAGGACAGAACTCGAAGCCGGGGATACGGTGATCACCATTGGGGACGCAGGCAACCTGAAGCGACTCAGAAAACAACTCGATCCAAGAGCTCAGGAGATATAGCCGTCTTCCTATCATTGCCCGCCTTTGTCAAAGCCCGTAAACCATAACAGAAGAAGTCACGGGCAATTCCCAGAAACATAAAAGTCCGCTTTCGAAGTTGGGTGAGGATGAAAGGCATCCTAATCGTTTCCCCTGCCCCGGGCCTACTTCGCCGAAGTGGCTACGAAGGCTGAATGGGAGGGGGATGAATAGGCAAAATCATCACCCCCACCTTTATCCTCCCCCATCAAAGGGGGAGGATAAGATTTCTCCCTGCGGTCGAAA
>JAQBAU010000156.1:0-4479 GCA_032126655.1 Desulfobacterales bacterium | reverse complement strand
TATTCGAGATATTGTAAAGCTGTCTTGAGTTGAGAAGTCGCCCAATCTGATTTCAATGGAATCTCCTGGTCAGTTTCGATATTGTGTTCATATCCTGAGATCTTGCCGATTTAGGATTTTTGGAAGGAATCTCGCAAAACTCAAGGCTTCAAATATCTGAAGGTTTGGTGAGAACCCTGTATCGACAAACGACTTTGTCGTGTTGGACAAGAAAGAAGAGTGGTTCCTTTATCTAACGTTTTGATTGAAGCTCCTTGCAGCAAGTTGAAGGGCATCTTCGACTGTAAAGAGGTCTACACAGGGATTGTGAGGACGACACGTTGAGGGGGAAAGAATGAAAAGAGTCATGATTATCATTGCAGCGATGGTTTTTTTGTCTGTTGTCGGATGCGCGGATGATAACGGGGACGGGGATAATAACGGGGAAAGCCTATGGAGCAATCTTCCTTCCTACGGTCCCTACGGATGGGCTGTTGGGCTCTCCGATGGCGATTATGGTACTATCCTTCATACTCAGGATGGTGGAAAAACCTGGGTCCGGCAAGGAGATTCGACACAATTACCTAATACAGGTTTCAGTGATGTTTGTGTAATTGACAAAAACATACTCCTGGTATCTGGTGATTTACAGCCGAATGGGAATTACAGTGTTCTTAAATCTGTTAATGGAGGAGAGACCTGGACTTTATCTGGTTCAGGAAGTCTTGAAAACGCTACCTATAATGGCATGTTTGCACTTGATAAACATCATATCTGGATTGTAGGAGAACAGGGCAGTATTTTCTATTCAACAGATGTGGGAGATTCCTGGACAAAGATTGAAGTCCCCGAAGAATACCGGGAAGATATTTTCTTAAGGGTAGCTGCCAAAAGTGCAAACGACGTTTGGGTCGTCGGTGACAAACACGTAGATGACATTTACCCCATTATGTTGCATACAACGAACGGTGGTGCAAACTGGGAACGATTAAATCCCATAGAGGATTTGAATATTGAAACAGATGAAGGGCACTTCCTCGGAATAAAAACCATTGGAGATACTGTTTGGGCAATCGGCGGTTTCGGAAAATTTATTATCCGGTCGGCAGACAATGGAGCAACATGGAATGACATAACGCCATCAGGGGCTTCAGGAGATGCCAACGATATTTTTCTGCTCAGCGAAACAGAAGCCTATGTGGTTGAAGACTATGGTGGAATTTTCAGTACTGACGATGCAGGTTTGCACTGGACGGAACATAATGCCGATACGAATAATTGGCTATTAGGCATTGCCATTTTGCGCGGCACTGATATCTGGATATGTGGAAGTCCCGGCGGTTGGAACGAATATTCGGTTATTAAGTATTCGTCAGATGCCGGTACGACCTGGGAGGAGCAGACTCCTCAGCTGCTTAAAGATAATGACCTAATAGGATTGTACAAAATCAGGTTTGTTGAGTCAGAATCGCGTTTATTGAGTCAAAATAGAACGACGCCATAGCATCTTCAGGCCAAAACTCATGCTTTTACCTTCAAGATTTCCGGTATCCAATCACAAGTTTGCCCAAAATCACGATTTTTAGAAGGAATCCTGAAAAACTTACACCTCAAATATCTAAAGGTTTGAGCATACACAAGGCAGCTGTCTGTGTTTGCCGTTGTGTACTGACTGTATAGTCATTGTTAGGAATATGTTGTGATAATACGTGCTGTATATGCGGAAAAGAAACCATTTGCCCTTGAACACCTGGATAATTTTTTTGGGGAGATTATGAGTCTTCTCAAATATGTTATTCCAATATTGGCAGGACTTATAACTATGCTGATCTATTTTGCTGTAGTTCCCTTGTCGATATTGGCTATAGTGTTTGTGTTTATTAACATAAACTATAACAAACGACTCCCTGCACGTGAATTTGCATTATCAGCTGTGATATGTTGGTTGTGGCTTGTAGCAGTTGCATTACTTAACTAGATACAGGACATCAGAAGATCAAGATCATTACGTGAAAAAGGGAAATATGTGCAATATGAATTGGCAGAAATACATAGTGGGAAGATTTTCATTAAGGCGAGAAACCATTCTTGGTTCCGGTTTGTTTCAGTTAGGCTTAGGTAGGATTGAAAACGTTCGACTTTCTTTGGCCCTATGCCTTTGACGCGTCTTAGTTCGTGACATGTCTTAAAGGGCCCATGGGAGTCCCTGAACTCCACGATGCGGCAAGCCAGACTGTGGCTGATTCCAGGGATAATGGCAAGAGCCTCAGCACCGGCTTGATTCAACGGAATAGGAATCCCGAGGACGAACTTCTTTCCGGGATCCATGGGCGAGATGGTGACCCGGCCGGATTCCCTTTCTGATGGCCCGATCTCTACTCGGGTTCCTGTTTCGAGGGGGGTGCTCATCTGGCCTATGTGGGACATAATGTAAAGCTGTCTTGAGTCGAGATAAACCTCAAAAAGCCCATTTTCCCCTCCCAATCTGGTTTCAATATGGTTTTCATATCTTGACATTTCCCGAAATAGAGGTAATGGGAAGTAGCGTAGCAAAAATCTCGGCTTCAAGAATTCAAGGTTCAAAAATGCTGTTCTGTTCACAGGAGCCTATATACTGATCTGATCAAGGAGGTTTCCGGGGCAGAAAGGGCCAATTCTCTTTTGGCAGTGTCACTGAGAACGTGGTTAAGAACGCCCCTGTCCCCGTGTGGACCGCGCGACCCATTGCGATTAAGACGTAAGTACGATACGGATAACGGAGGAATAGTCTGGGCGCACGGATTTGGGATTATAGCTCTCTGCAGACCCACGGGGAGTGCGCTAATTGTTGCAGTCCAAAACTTATCTACCAAGCAAAGAAAGGCCATAATCCCGCGACCATACCGCGGAAGCTTAAAACCCAAAAAGTGTTGCACTTACTTATTGAATCCGGGACAGGATTTTGGCTCATGTTAGTAATAATTCATTCAGATGAGAACGGGGTTGCAGATTATGCATACGAATTTGTACGTCGAAAACTGGAAGGTAGCAAAAACTTCGTCATGGGCCTCGCCAGCGGCGGCACAATTTTAAGGCTCTTTCGCAAAATGGTTGACGGCTTCGCGGGAGGGGAACTGGACTTTTCAAACGTCCACACGTTTAATCTGGATGAATATGTGGGACTCAAGCCGGATCACCCCCAGAGCTATGCATACTTCATGGGGGTACATCTCTTCGGCCTCGTAAATCTGAAAGAGGAGAATATTCACTTTCTGAGTGGTGTGGCCGAAAGCGTTGAGGGCCATTGTCATCATTATGAGAAACAGATTAAGGAAGTAGGGGGGATCGACCTGCAGATCCTCGGAATCGGCAGGAATGGGCATATTGGTTTCAACGAACCTACCTCATCGCTGGCTTCTCGCACGAGAATGGTAACACTCACACAAGATACGATACTGGACAACCAGCGCTTCTTCCCAGGCAACGAGGATGTGCCACGACGTGCCCTTACTATGGGGGTAGGGACAATACTCGAAGCAAAGGAGGTTCTTCTCTTAGCAACTGGACCTGAAAAGTCACAGGCTTTGGCGGCCATGATTGAGGGGCCTGTGACAGCCACGTGTCCCGCCTCTGCTCTCCAGATGCATCCGAGTGTTACCGTGGTTTGTGACGAGGCAGCAGCTCAAAGGTTAATATTTACAGAATATTATGATAAAGTGATCGACAATGAAAAATAGGGGGGGGGAATTTGGCCTGTAAGACGCATAGGTCATGAACACAACCCAAATGTCTCATCAGCCACGATATTCCAAAAGAGCTGTCGTGATTGTTGCCCATCCTGACGATGAAACGATCTGGGCGGGGGGGACTATTCTGAGCCACCCGGAGCTGCAATGGACAGTAATAGCGCTGTCTCGGGGAAGCGATTCGGATCGCGCCCCGAAGTTCATGCGAGCCCTTCAACAGCTCGGAGCTGCAGGCACAATCGGCGACCTTGACGACGGGCCAGAGCAGAGACCTCTTCCTGAATTGGATGTGCAGCAAACGATTGTGTCGCTCCTGCCTGCAGCTGATTATCATCTCATTCTCACCCATGGTCCGTGGGGGGAATATGCCCGGCATCGTCGCCACGAGGAAACAAGCCAAGCGGTTGCGGCCTTGTGGAGCAACGGTCGCATTCCTGCAAGCGAGATGTGGATGTTCGCTTACGAAGATGGCGGGAAACGATACCTGCCTCGTCCGATCAAAACGGCACACCGAATCGTAAGGCTTCCGGATGATATCTGGCAGCAAAAATATCGCATTGTTACTGAAGTGTACGGTTTCCAACCCGACAGTTTTGAGGCTAAGATTGTTTCTGGTGAAGAGGCATTTTGGTGCTTCGAGTCCCCAAAGAACTTCAACGACTGGGTTGATCATGAAAGGCATCGAAAATGAAAATACTTGTGCTTTATGATTATCCTCCATCTCCTGGAGGCTTGTCCACACAGGGGGATTTGCTTTTCAGAGGCTTGAAAGAAG